>JAACEJ010000198.1 GCA_011682565.1 Actinomycetota bacterium
TGTCATCGCGAGGAGCGGAGCGACGAAGCGATCTTTATAAAACAGCACGTTAGTCGATATCCAGATTGCTTCGCTTCGCTCGCAATGACACTTTGGGATTTTTTACGAGTTACTCATTTATAAAGCAACGATAAAAACCATTTGCTTTTCAACAGTTAAATTTTTACTTTTTGTTAAGGCAATATATTTTTTGGGTTTAATTTGAATTCCAGTTAATTTTACTTCCCATATATCCGGAAAGGATAAATGATATGAACAGTAAAAAGGTAGAATCCTTTCGCGACCTTGTCGTCTGGCAAAAGAGCCATGATTTGACCTGTGAAATTTATAAAACGACGGTCAAATTTTCCAAACGCGAACACAATTCTTTAGCCAAGCAATTACGTGAATCCTCCGCTTCAATTCCAATTAATATTGCCCTCGGATTCAAAAAGCGTGGCAGAAATGCCAAGGTACATTACTATCGTACTGCGCTTTCCACGATCGAAGAAGTACGCTATTACCTCATTCTATCTGATGATTTGGGCCATTATAAAAATGTTGAGGGCATCCTCGAAGAGTGCGATATTATCGAAAAGATGCTCAAACGATTGATTCGTGCGAATGTACCAAGTTAAAGGGGCGGTCTGAAACATCACAGGCATCGAGTTTTTTTCAGGTATTAATCGCAGGAGAAAAAATTATGGAATTATCTTCAATACAAAAAGCGCTCCGGAAAGCGGATATTGACGGATGGTTGTTTTACGATTTTCATAACCGTGATGCTATTGCCGCTCGTGTTTTAAATATGGATACCAGCCGATTTGCTTCGCGCCGCTGGTTTTATTTTATTCCGGCGAAAGGTGATCCGAAAAAACTTGTTCACAGGATCGAGCCGTGGCGCTGCGATCATTTGCCCGGTGAAAAATATATTTATCTGGCCTGGGAAGAGCAGCATGCCTTGTTGAAACAAATTCTCGGCAAAGCTTCCAAAGTGGCCATGCAGTATTCACCCAACAATGCGATCCCTTATATCTCTCTTGTCGATGCGGGAACGGTCGAGCTTATTCGCAGTTTCGGCATTACGATAGTTTCCAGCGCTGATCTCGTCGGACAATTCGAAGCGCATCTTTCCATGGAGGACTGGAAAAGTCACCAGCAAGCCAGTGCTGTTATGCAAATGGTCAAAGACGAAACATTCAGGGAAATCGGCAAAAGGATCAGAAACGGGCAGAATCCATTGGAAGTGGAAATTCAGGCTTTTATGCACGATCTGATGCGCGAAAATGAAATGTTTTGGGAAGACGGCCCCATCGTGGCAATCAACGAACATGCAGCCGATCCTCACTTTGAACCCACAAATGAAAACAGCTTTCGCATGAAAGAAGGTGACCTGGTTTTGCTCGACCTTTGGGCTAAAAAGAACCGCCCCGGTAGTATCTACTATGATATCACCTGGATGGGCTACATCGGCACAACAGTGCCCGAACGTGAGGAAGAAATTTTTCAGATTGCACGAGCTGCCCGCCAGGCAGGACTCGATCTTGTGCGCGAACGATTTGCCGCAGACATCGCCGTTTATGGCTGGCAAGTTGATGATGCGACGAGGCAGGTGATAGTTGATGCCGGTTATGGCGAGTATTTTACCCACCGCACCGGCCACAATATCGGCGAAGAAGTACACGGCAATGGCGTGAACATTGATAACCTTGAAACAAAAGATGATCGCAAAATCCTGCCCGGCACCTGTTTCTCCATCGAGCCGGGAATTTACCTGGCGCATGAAAAACTGGGTTTCCGCACCGAAATCGACGTTTTTGTCACCGATGAAGGCCAGGTGGAAGTTACCGGTCCCATGCAGGAAAAAGTGATACCCATTATGACCATCGTTTGACTATTGTTATCCTTGGCCTCCCTGCCTCGCACAAATATCAGAATTATTGTACAACAATGGTTAAATGCAGAAATAGATACACTATGCTTCTTCGTCTAATCCTGAGGAAATTATTTTAACCACAAAGGAGCAAACAATGCCCCATCGAATATTTCTAACCATTTTCCTCACAGCAATTCTTTTAATCATCGGTTGTAAAAACAAAAAACAACAGGCAGTCTATCAATCGGCCCGCCCAGTCCACGAAATGGGTATTATCTCCACATCATCCAGTCCCAATGCAAAACTGCACGACGTGCCGATTTCAGCAGTAACTCTTGGCGACGGGTTCTGGCAGCCAAGACTGCAAGCCAACAAAGATCGAAGCATTCCAGAGTTGTTACGTCTTTTGGAGGAACACGGCGTCGTCGATAATTTTCGCAGGCTTTCGGGTCGCAGAAATGTGGAGCGGCGCGGTTATCTTTTTACCGATTCCGATCTTTTTAAATGGATGGAAGCCGCAGCCTTGGTTTTGCAATCCGGAGACGATCCCCAACTCAAGGCAAAACTCGACAGCGTCATAGATGATGTTCTGGCCGCCCAGGGGAAAGACGGCTACCTCAACACCTACCATCAGGGCGAAAGAGCGAATGAAAGATTTACAAAATTCAAGAGTAATCACGAGCTTTATTGTCTCGGACACCTGATTCAGGCCGGTATTGCTTATTATTGCGGATCAGGCGAGCGGCGTCTGTTGGATGGGGCCATAAAGTATGCTGATTATGTGATCAGCCTTTTCGGGCCGGATAAACGACAATGCTTTCCCGGTCATCCGGAAATTGAAATGGCGCTGGTGGAATTGTATCGCACAACAGGCGATAGAAAATACCTGGATTTTGCGGATTATTTGCTCAATCACGTTCAATTGGACAAGATTGAAGAAAAAATGACCGCCAGCGATTTTCAATATCTTTTTTCAGGATTGCCGTTCACCTCCCGCAAAGAACTCAAAAGCCATGCAGTGCGCGCCATGTATGCCTGCTGCGGTGCGACCGATCTCTACATGGAAACCGGCAACCCGGCGGTGTGGGAAACGCTGCAAACGCTGTGGAAGGACATGAGCCAATATAAAATATATGTTACCGGCGGCGTTGGTTCGCGCTATCAGGGTGAAGCTTTCGGCAACAAATACGAACTGCCCAACGAACGCGCTTACACGGAAACCTGCGCGGCCATCGGTAATATCATGTGGAACTGGCGTTTGCTTAATGTCACCGGCGATGAACGCTACACCGAAATTATGGAACGCGCGCTTTACAACGGTTTTTTGAGCGGCGTTTCGCTCACCGGCGATCGTTATTTTTACCGCAATCCGCTGACGTCTTTTGGTGATAATGAACGGCAGCCGTGGTATAATTGTACCTGTTGTCCGCCAAACGTGGAACGGACACTGGCAAAAATTCCCGGCTATATTTACAGCACCAGTCCCGAGGGCTTGTGGGTGCATTTGTATCACAGCAATGAATTGAACTGGCATTTGGATGACGGCCAAAAGATTCGGGTGAAACAGGTTACAAAATATCCATGGGAAAACAAAGTTGAAATTACATTGAATCCGAAAACAAAAAAGGAATTTTCACTCTTTTTGCGTATTCCCGAATGGACGCCCGGAGCATCTGTTTCCCTGAATGGAGAGGAACTGAAAGACAAGCCTGTCAATCCGGGATCATATTTCGAGATCAGGCGAAAATGGAAAAGGAAGGATGTTGTTGTCGTGGAATTTGAAATGCCGGTGCGTGCCGTCTTTTCCAATCCTCGCCTGGGAGAGGATTTGGGCAGCGTCGCCCTGCAGCGCGGCCCGGTTGTTTATTGCCTGGAAAGCCCGGATTTTCCAAACACATCCGTTTTCGATGTTGCTCTGCCTCTCGATCCCGAAAATCCTCAAAAAGGATTTACAACCCAATTTCAGCCGGACCTGCTCGGCGGTATTGTGGTTTTGCGAAAGAATGCCCTGGCCTACGAAATTCCTATGACCGATCAACCCTTGTACCGTTATGCGCCGTTTAAAAGACCGACTCGTTCCGTGGAGTTAAAAGCCATTCCTTATTATGCGTGGGCGAATCGTGGTGTTTCGAAAATGGAGGTGTGGGTACCGTGGGTGAAGGAGTGAGAGCTTAGATTTTTTTAACTGGACAAAATGAGCGCTGACATTTTCATATAACAGTTTTCATAAATCCAAATTGACCTATTCACAATAACAGGAGGAACAAACCATGTTAACTACTAGGCGTGTCATCATTGCGACTGTGTGTGGGTTGGGATTTGGTTTGGTGTGTTTGTGGCTGGCGTGTTCTAATCCAAATGCGACGGAACCGGTTGCTGCCAGTGTCAAATGGTCCATTGTTTTGAGCCGTACGGTCATGGGGTTTGCCATCGGCATTAGCGCGCTTCGGCTGGTGTGGTGGCTGCACGGCATCGTCATGGGAATAGTTTTCAGTTTGCCGCTCGCGGGCGGCGTCTTGGACCGTCCGTCCATCGCTATCGGCACCGTTGTTTTGGGAGTCGTTTATGCGCTTCTCATCGAATTGATTACATCAGTGATTTTCAAAGCAAAACAAGTCAGAGTTTAAGCAAAAAACCCTCTCACAAAACTATTTATGAGAGGGTTTTTTAAATTACTTCCCTGAAGCTCTTTCCACAACCAGATAAATCGTTGCCACCTGGGCTGTCACTGCAATCAGGTCTTTGGCAAGCTGCCAGTAATCGCGTTCCGGCTTTTCAGGAATAAAAATCGCATCGCCGATGTCGATGGGTGTGCTGTCCTTCGCTTTAACCCATTCGCCTGTTTTTGCCTTGATGACACGAATTTTGCTTTTTCGCGCATTCCAGTTATATCCCCCGGCTTCATCGACATAATATCTCAAAGGCTTGTTCGCATCAAATGGAAACAAGCCCGGGTTAATCACCTGCCCGCTCACTTTGACAGTCATCTCCTTGGCTGGAATGACGATCAGATCATTGTCGCGAAGAATGACATCCTGGCTTTTGTCGCCTTTTTCAAACAGGGCAACAAAGTTAACACCCATGCCGCCGACGCGTTCACGGGATTTTGTTTTGAAATATTCGCGTTCCATTTCCGTCATGTCGGCAACATCCATCTCTTTCAGGCGTTCGAACTCCGGGTCTTGTACGTCCTCGCGCGCGCGACGAACAACAAAAGCGTTTTTCAAAGAGGCATCTTTAGTGAACCCTCCGGCTCTTTCGATGACAGTGGACAGCGTTTTCTTTTTATTTTCCAGGGCATAATAGCCGGGATATTTGATCTCACCGGAGATTTCCACATCTATTTTGTTGTGGTACCTGGGGATGGCGCGAATGAACAATCGATCATCCGGCTGCAAAGGAGTATTCAGAATGTCCATTGTTTTTTCGGGATTGGCCGGATCGAGATGAAGAATGGTTCTGCGCACCGAATGGAAATCGCTGTTAAAACGAACCAGTTCAATTTGGCTGGAATCGGCATCGACTGTAAACCCACTCCCCATTGCCAGCAAGTCTTTCACACGGTCACCGGGAACAAATTCAAAATCATCCGGTGCTTTTACAGCGCCATAAATTGCAACTCTGCCGACATCGATTTGTTCGGTTGGAACAAAAATGACATCACCATCCTGCAAATATGGATTAGCATCAAGATCACCGGCTAACTCGTATTTTTGAATATCAGCTTTGACTGTCTGTCCGTTGCGGCGTTTTACAATGATATTTCGTTTTGAAGCGGCTTCGTTTTTCAGAACAGCATTTTCATTAACGTCTTGTGTTTTAACAATCACATCCTCACGTGCCGGAGTCGTTACATTGACTTGTTCTGTCTTTTTGATAACGCGAATAGGCTTTTTAAAACTACCCGCAAGTTCGATAGCCTCGGAGACGCGGTTCATTGCGCTTACCGTGACCAGGCCGGGTTTATAGACAGCTCCACTAACCGTAACCCGAAAAGAGCGCAGTTGGACAAGAAAAATATTGATGTCCTTGCTGACATATTTGTTTCTCAGAGCCTCTTTCATTTTCTGCTTGGCTTCAGTTAAGCTCAGGCTGGATATGTCGACATTGCCGACCGAAGGAACGTATGCACTTCCCTCAGGCGAAACGGTAACTTGATAGGTGAAATCCGTTTGTTTGCCAATGACTATTTTCAGAACATCACCGGGACCAAGAATGTAAATATCTGGGTCAACAGTGTGCTCCAGGGGCGCTGCAACAATTGGCGTTTGTATTTTGGGCTTTTTCATCAACAAGTCCATCGCACCCAACTGGTCCATTTTTGAGGATAATTCCTGCGTTTGTCCTGTACTGAAAATAAATAGCATTAATATTAATGCAATAGTGCCTTTATGCATTCATGTCCTCCAAAATCTATTGTTTTACGAGTGTTTTCAATATTCTATCCGAAGCCCGGCCATCCCACAACGGCGGGATTTTCGAATCTTTGAAATAGCCGTTCATCGCATCTTGAAAACCTTTGAGAATAGCCTCCCGATCCATGCCCACCAGACGATTTGTGCCGATCTCTGCGGTAACCGGCCTTTCGGTGTTTTCCCGCAAAGTGAGGCAGGGAACGTGCAGGTAGGTTGTTTCTTCCTGAATGCCCCCGGAATCTGTTAACAGTAATTTTGATTCGCTCATTAATCGCAAAAACGGAAGGTACCCCAGCGGTTCAACCAGATGTAGGTTTTTCATGTTCACAACTTTTTCCGCCAGTCCGAATTCATCGATGCGTTTCTTTGTGCGCGGGTGAATCGGAAAAATGATCGGTAATTCTTTTTCTATCACTTCAAGAGTGGTTAAAATATTCTCAAGGGTTTTTATCATCCACATTTGAGGGACGATGCAGCGTCATAAGAATATAACGTTGCGGCTCGATGTTCAGTTCCTGCAAAATCTGCGATTCTTTTGCCTTTTGCAAATGCTCCACTAACGAGTCGATCATGACATTGCCGACAAAGTGAACTTTGTTATCGGCAACGCCTTCTTTCTGCAAATTATCCAGTCCGCTTTGCTCGGTAACAAAAAGCAACGCGGAAATCGAGTCGGTCAAAATGCGGTTGATTTCTTCCGGCATGGCGCGGTCAAAGCTGCGAAGACCGGCTTCAACATGCGCAATTGGAATGTGCAGCTTTGCCGCCGCCAGGGATGCCGCCAGGGTCGAGTTGACATCGCCGACAACGATAATCCAGTCCGGTTTTTCTTCCAGTAAAATTTTCTCCATCGCAATCATTACCGAGGCTGTTTGCACGGCATGAGAACCGGAGCCGACGCTGAGATACATATCCGGTTCCGGCATGCCCAGATCGACAAAAAATGTTTGCGACATCTTTTTGTCATAATGCTGGCCCGTATGAACGAGAAGCGGTGCAAAGGTTTCGGACGCCTGCATACGACGATGAATGGGCGCAATTTTCATAAAATTCGGCCTGGCGCCGACAATGTTTGCAATTTTAAGCATAAATTAGAACCTCGTTCCCGATCCCAGTTTTGTAATTTTCTCGCGATTCGTTTTGACATTTTTTGTCAGATTGCGCGTATCAACGACGGCCTTGGCGTTTTCGACAATAAAGTCCGCATCGTAAGCGGAATGATCTGCCGTGATGACAACAACATCTGCGTCAGATAACTGCTTTGCGGTAAGTTCGACGGATTGTAATTGATCGCCGTTGAATCGAATTTGCGGAACGTACGGATCATTGTAAAAAATATGTTCGGCGCCGCGCTGACGCAAAAATTCCATAATTTTCAAGGCCGGAGATTCGCGCATGTCGTCTATATCTTTTTTAAATGCGACGCCGAGAATGAGGATTTTTGCTTTGTGAAAGGGAACGCCGACGTTTCCCAAAGCCCGACGGATAAGTCCTAAAACATAAAAAGGCATGTTCTCATTTGTCTCCGCAGCCAACTCGATAAACTGGGTGTGAAAATCAAATTCCCGTGCTTTCCAGGAAAGATAATAAGGGTCGATGAGAATGCAGTGACCGCCGATTCCGGGTCCCGGGTAGAAAGGCATATAGCCGAACGGCTTTGTTGCCGCGGCATCCACGACTTCCCAAATATCGATACCGCCCATGCGGTCGCAGAGACGCGCCATTTCATTTGCCAAAGCAATGTTGACGCTGCGAAAAATATTTTCCAGTAATTTTTCCATTTCGGCAACTTTGGGTGAAGAAACCGGTACTACTTTTGTGATAATTTGCTGGTTCACAGCACAAGCCAGTTCCGTGCATTTTTTTGTTACACCGCCTACGACAACCGGAGTATTTTCGGTTGTGAATTTTTTATTGCCCGGATCAATTCTTTCCGGTGAAAAGGCAAGGTAAAAATCCGTTCCGACTTTTAACCCCGTCTTTTCCAGAATGGGCTGCACAACGCCTTCGGTCGTATCGGGGAAAGTGGTGCTTTTGAGAATGACCAGATGATCTTTGCGCAGGCCTGTCGCTATACCTTCGGTGGCGGCAACGATAAAGGAAACATCGGGTTCTTTGTTTTTAGTGAAAGGCGTAGGCACGCAAATGTAAATGGCATCCAGTTCCGGAATGTTTTCGTAGGATGTTGTTGCTGTAAAGAATCCCTTATCCACAGTATTTTTCAGCTTTTCATCCTGAACATCTTCAATGTAGTTTTTGCCGTTGTTTAAAAGACTGGTTTTTTCCTCATTGTTGTCAATGCCAATGACATGAAATCCCTTGTCTGCAAATTCTACGGCCAAAGGAAGACCGACGTAACCCAAACCGACTACGCCGATTTTTGCTGTTTTGTTTTCCAGTTTTGTTTGTAAAGCCATTCCCCGGTCCTTTCTTGTGATGCAATGAAATATTATTTTAAGAATTGATATAATGAGCAATTCGTAAAAAGTCGAAAAGCATGTCATCGCGAGGAGCGGAGCGACGAAGCGATCCTTAAAAAACTGTATCTTATGTCCGACGTCCA
>JAACEJ010000199.1 GCA_011682565.1 Actinomycetota bacterium
GCACATAAGCAAGTGTCGTGCCAGCAGCGAACGATGGCTCCATTTTCTTATTTTTATAAAGGTTAGCATGATGTGCAGTTTTTGTGCTTTGATTGAATGACCATGTCACTTGTCAGATTGACAGACAAAAGCTTGTCAGGATTATCAATCCGATTTGTATTCCCAAATAAACACAAAAAAAAGGAGGCACGTAATTTTGGCATGCCCCCCTGGTAGATCACTTTCAATGCTTACCCATCGCTGAGCATAAGCAAATGCGTTGCAGATTATATTTTATTCTATTCTATCTGAAAAACAGCGTAATCCAAAACCCTGCCATTAGTGGAAACAAGATCGACGCGCCAGTTGCCGCGCTGATCACGGGGCAAATCGTATTTCGTCCAGACCGCATCCGCACCTTTTCTCAGCCAGACTTGTTTTTCAGCAACAACGTCGTTCTCGTGTACCAACCGATGGGTCAAAACCTGGGGTTCATCGATTCCGGAAAGTTCCGAATAGCACACTAAAAAGTCGACACCACGATGAAACTTTTCTTTGGCAAGCAGAGGACGACCGTCATCACTTATATCGAGGCATACCACTACTTTATTAACCCGCAAATGTGAATTTAAAGCCTGCTGCGGAGGGTTGTTTTTTGGCGCTGCAACAGGTTTTGGATTATTTACATTTTCCCCGCTCGTTTTGGTGGAAGAATATTCAGGCTGAGGATTGTCCTTTGATTGATAGAACCCAAGGATGAGGATAAAACTGAAAGCGACAAATAATATTGATAATATCCAGCGAAATTTAAATTGAAAAATGGTCTTCATCTCATCCCCACCTTTGTTATTTGATGATGACCCAGATCCCTGAATTTTTCTTTGTACCTTTGGATGCGTTTCTTTCTGATGTTCATCTCTCGTTCAAACGTTGTCAGTGTTGCCTGTAATTCCTGTACGAGCGTTCTTTGCGCGATACGTTTTTTTTCGCCGATTGTTTTGTTGTAAATGAGGAGTAAGGAAAGCAAAAAGCCGGCGACAGCCAAAGCCGTCACCTTCAATACGGTATTTGAATCTGATGGTGCAAAGTAAAAAGCAAGTACCGGAATACATGCAAAAGCAGCAGCAAAAATGCTCAGCAAAATTTTATGCCCTTTTTCTGATTTAGCAATGCACCGTATCCGCAACCGATTTTGCTTTTTCCGGTCTTGCAATTGAATGATTTGTTCTTCTTCCGCAATAATGCGGTTCATGATATCCCGGGCATCTGCATCGCGGCGCATGGAAATGAGATCACGTACAACAAGTGCACCTTCGTCATCAGGACTTTTATTAATAGCGATGGTATTAAATTTCTCTGCACCCCTCAGGTCGCCTTGTTTTAATTTTTGCAAAGAAAGTCGATGATAATAGCCGGCAGGCATCCACTTTTTTCTCTCTGCGATTTTAACGCCGATTTTTGAAACGGCGAGCAGAGAATATATTGAGATTGAGCCAATGGGCATTCAGGTTCCCGACATCAATGAAGTGCCAATGCTCTTTCAAGATATTCCACAGCTTTGGGATATTTACTTCTTACCTGCTCCCATTCTTCATTCGTCAGGTCTTTTGGTTCTTTGCCTGTCAATTGCACTGCACTGTCATAGGCCAATTTGATCAGGTCTTTATTCGCATTCACAATGCCCAGTGTTGCACCGGCGGCCTCAAATACGCCATTTATAAAATCCACACCTGTTGCACTTTCAAGCCCTCTTTCGAGGATAAATCCAGCCAGCCCGCCAATAACTCCCTGGGTTGCCGTTTTTTTAATTCTATCTATCTGTTCCCTCATTTTTCGCCTCTTTTTCCTGCATCGTTTTCAAAGATTTTTTTATCAGTTCATCCTTTTTCTGAACAATGGATTTGAGCCGTCTTACCTCACGATTTAATCGATTGAGTTTTTTATTTCCGAAAATCTTTCCGTAAAGATTTTCAGCAATAATCACAATCGCCAGAGAAAGAACGACACCAAAGAAAAAGCTCAGCAGATCAATTCTCATATATTATTTTTGCTCATTTGTGGTTCAACAGAATTCACTGATTTGGACACCTTACTTAAATACTTTGTCATGACCAGTTTATTCCCGGAAAATTGATCCATATCGTAACGAACTGAATCCATCGAACGCTGAATGATGTGCAACCCCATTCCACCACGGCTTCTCTCCATGGCCGCTTTGAGCACATCGAATTCCCTGGACGTGTCCACCTGAAAGCCCGGGCCGTAATCTACAACAGATATTTCCAGTTTGTCTGCTGTGTTCTCCACAATGACTTTGACGGTCTGTTGCGGATCCGAATGGTAAGCATGTTCGATGGCATTGAGGCAGCCTTCATACACAGCTATTTTAATACGACTTTGCTCACCTTCGGAAAACCCTATTGACCGGGCAATTTCCAGAACAAAATCGCTGACACGATAAAGATCACCTACTTTGCTGGGAATTTCAATATAGTTTTTCTGGGACCTGCCGAGGGGAATGGACATACGATTGACTTGAGGTGCGGGAGGAGGCGTTGGAGGAACACGGACATCGACTGTATTATACTGCTGATCGAATTTGATTCGTTCCTCAAATTCGACAACAGAATGTTTTTCATTTTCACCGGCGTCTAAATAACTGAGCGGATTAAAAGTCACCAGATCCTCATAGGCACGTTTTCCAAGATGCAAGATTTGCACATCGCCTCCACGACGACGCGCCTTTGCCGACATTTCGAACAACATCACGATCAGGCTGGGTGGAAGCTCGTGAATGTTCTGTAAATCAATGATGTAATAATTGACATTTTCACGAAAAAGCTTGTCAAAAGCAGCAAGAATTCCCGGCACCAGCGAGATATCACGCTCCGTCCCCTGTGCCGTTAGTTTCACAATTTTACCGGTGATGCCAATTTTTTCAATTTTGACAACAGTATCCATAGCAATGTTTTTTTTCAAAATCATTTTCTATTAATTATTACTCCCTCACGTCCTTTGTGCGTAAACTTTTCAACAATTTCACGCTTTAACACTTTTCCCAAAAAGTTTTTCGGCAAATGATCCCGAAACTCGATTACCGCAGGTATTTTATATTGAGCAAGATTTTTCTTAACAAAAGTAAAAAGTTCTTCTTTGGATAAATCAGTTTCCGGATGTGCCACAACGACGGCTTTGACAGTTTCCCCGTAATAGTCATCCTCAACACCAACAACAGCGACATCCAAAACCTTGGGATGCTCCCGGATAATTTTTTCCACTTCCCGGGGATATATGTTAAATCCTCCCCGAAATATAACATCTTTTTTGCGATCTACAACAAAAAAATATCCAAACTCGTCAAAATATACGAGATCGCCGGTAGATAGCCAGCCATCGTCTGTCAGAACATTGTGTGTCTCATCCGGTTTCTGCCAATAACCGATCATAACCTGGGGACCACGCACCTGCAATTCACCGACCTGATGCGGCGGCAACGGCTTGCCTGTTTTCAAATCAACAACCCGCGCGTCGGTAGCCGGACAGGGCAAACCGATGCTGTTCTCTTTCACCTCACCTTTTAGTGGATTGCAATGTGTAATTGGTGACGCTTCGGTCAAGCCATAGCCTTCGACAAGATGGGCGCCGGTAATGCTTTCAAAAACAATTTTATCCGAAACGGGCAAAGGAGCGCCACCGCTGACACAAGCCTTGAGTGAAGACAAGCGGGCCTTGCGATTCTTCAACTCTTTTAAAATGGCAGCATACATTGTCGGCACACCCGGGAAAACAGTCACCGCATATTTTTCAATATCGTTTATTATTCTTTTAACATGAAATCTCGGTTCCAAAATGAGCAGTGATCGCGTAACCACGGCAAAATGCAGACACGCCGACAGCCCATAGCTGTGAATCAATGGCAGCGCGGCGAGGATTTTTTCTTTACCTTCAACAAGATCAGGCATCCAGCTTTTGGTTTGCACTGCGTTCGCCACCAAATTTTTATGGCTGAGAACGGCAGCTTTGGGAGTGCCGGTAACACCTCCGGTAAAAATTAAAACCGCCGCTTCATCCGCCCGGACGATTATTTTCTGTTCCTGGGGAATTTTACTCAACAAATTTCTGAACAAAACTGTAAAAGACGTTTCCTTTACTCTTTCCTGATTTTTCTGCAAACGTTTTTTAAAGCGAAAAGCCAATCTCAAAAAGGGAGGCAAATAAGTTTCAATGCCGGCAATGACAATGTGTTCGACCTGGCTCTCCTGCCAACATTTGGAAATTCTGGGATAAATTCTGTCCAAAGCAATCACAACTTTGGTACCGCTCGTTCGAATTTGTTCCGACAATTCCCTTTCCGACAACAGCGGGTTGATGAGCACAACAATTGCACCGATCGTTAAAGCGGCCCAATATGCAATTAAAAATTGAGGGATGTTTGGCAAAATGAGCGCAATCCGGTCACCTTTTCTTATGTCCAGAGATTCAAGTCCTGCTGCAAATCGCAGCACAAGATCGTAGAAATGTTGATAGGTCATTCTACGGCCAAAATATTGAATAAAAGCTGCGTCGCCATTTTCCCGCACAGCTTCCAGCAAAAAGTGCTGCAACGGGACGTTTGGAATATCAATTTCAGAAGGGACGCCGTCGTCATAATGTTGCAGCCAGGGACGTTGATTATAGAAACCTCTGCCCGACCGGGCCGTTATCTTTCCCAAAACTGAAAAAAGACCGCCATACAAGACGGTCTTTATATTCATAATATTTTTTTTCCAGTTAAACATTTTTCTCCATACGAAAAGTGCATGGCTAAACCTCGATTCTCTCCGCTTGGGCGTTTGTCACAAAAATTCCCGGATCGCCAATCACCGGGCATTTGGTAACACAAATGCCGCAACCGATGCAAAGTTTTTCATCGACATAGGGGAACTTTACAGTGCGCATTGAACCCTCCGGCGTCCTGGCCTCACGAATATCGAACTTTATTGCTTTATCGGGTGTTGGACAATGTTCTTCGCAAACAAGGCAATCCTGCTGATCGTACCATGGGATACACCTGCTTTTATCAAAATAAGCGATTCCCATTTTCAACTTTTGTTTCTTTTCCATCGTCAGGTTTTGTATTGCCCCGGTGGGACAAACCTGGCCGCATAAATTACAATTGTATTCGCAATATCCGAGACGCGGGACGGAAATCGGAGTCCAAATTCCCTCCCAGCCGCTTTGCAGAAAGGATGGCTGCAAAGTTCCACCTGTTGTTGCACAAATCCGAACACACTCCTGGCAACGGATACAGCGATCTAAAAAACCATCTTCTTTAACTGCACCCGGGGGACGAATGGCCTGACCTGTTTTTTCACGGCTGACGGCAGAAGTTTTGGCTATTGCTACACCGGCAAGCCCGACAGCCGCAGCCTGAATAAAACGTCGCTTGCTCAAATCGATTTCATTTTTACCGATGTTTTTGCCAAACTTGTACGAGACCGAGTGTGGTTTACAGTTGGAAACACACTCCATACACTCGATACATTCGACTGTATTGTTCACCGCATAATCATCTTCAATTGCATTCATCTTGCATTCCCGTTGGCAGATCGAACAGGAATTGCATGTTTCATCAACATATCTTTTAGTCAGGCGGAATTTTGAAAAAAGCCCCAAAAGCGCGCCCAGCGGACACAAATTTCTGCACCAAAATCTTCGCGTAACCATTCCCAGGGCAAGAATGCCGACAAAAACGAGCGCGATTAAAACGGCTTCAAAGAACATGGGTTGAGCTATAGGCAAAATTGAATTCTGCGCTATGTCGTACGCGGAATATACTTGATCCTCAAAAAGGCGGGTACTGAAGCTGAAATTGAACAGACCCAGCAATAAAAAAGAAAATACAGGGTAAAGCACAGTCGTTATTGTACGCGTCAAAAGAGCAATAGGATCAAAGAACCAGATGAATTGCACGGAAAAAAGAGACGCCACCAGCACTGCGGCCAGAATTGCAAACTTCCACGATCGGAATCGAGTGCTCTCTCTCTGACGCGGTTTGCGTTTTTTGCGTTTAATCAGATTATCGCTGCCATCTATGATTGTACCCAGCGGGCAAATCCACCCGCAAAAAAATCTCCCCAGCGGGATGGTCAATAATAAAATGATGAAAGCAATGAGTACGGAAGCAATCACTTTCCGTGTCGCAAGGATCGTGGCAATGGCTACCAACGGACTGGCGCGAAGAAACAGATCAGAAGGGAGCCATGTTTCATACGGGTACCGTGCCTGAAAGAACAAAAATAAAAAGAATAATAAAAAGAATATTTGGCTGATTCGACGGGCTGTTCTCATTCCGTTATCCGATTTATACAATTTTTGTTAAAAGGGCATCAATCTAAGCAGAAAGATCAACGACTTTCATTTTCACCTTGGATAAATCCATTTGTCCAAGACCGCGCTGTGTTGCATCCCTCAGGTATTCAACTTTTGTCGGATCGATATCGAAAAGACCCATTGCATAGGAATCGACAGCTACCGGATCCGTACCTGCAATGACGGTCTTTTTCACGGCAACGTCGGCAAGATTGCCGCCGGAAGGACCATTTCGCAAAAGGACACGATAAGCATCTATTATCGTCAGAGCGGGTTTTATGGCCAAATTCAAATCAACAATCTTTGTCATAAAATCTTTATGAATTTGTCCTCTGTCCCCGCCAATGATTCCCATAATATTTTTGAATCCAAGTGTTA
>JAACEJ010000200.1 GCA_011682565.1 Actinomycetota bacterium
GTTGCGGTCCTGAATGCCCTCAAGTGAAAGAATTATAGATTTATTACCAATGCGAACATCTTTAATATTGAAAAAAGTCCGGGTTTCGTTATCAAAGCTCAAGCCGACTTTTTCCAAAAGCTTAAAACGTTCAGGGTCGTCTGTTAATGGCTCAACTTTCAAGGCGCCGCGGACACCGTGCGCTCTGGCAATCCGGCCAATGACGATAAAATCGGGTAGCTTTTTATTTTGTTGGCTGGATGGCATCGGCCCCGAAAAAAATATATGGAAAAATTATGATTCTTTAGTTTCTTCTGCTTTGGTTTCCGGTTCAACCTCAGCTAAAGTCTCAGCAGGCTCTTCCACAGCTTCGACGCTATCTTCCTTAGCGGCTTCAACAGTTTCTGCTACAGCTTCTTCTGTCGCAGCTACCTCCTCCGCAGCTTCTTTCTCATCATCTTTGCGCATCTTCATGGCAGCCTGAGCTTCCAGGCGTTTCTGATGTTCGAGTTGAACGATTTCCCATTTTTTAAGTTCTTCTTCAATTTTCTCGTCGTCATATCCACGTTTGCGCAAATCCCATTCAAGCATAATGCCTTTTCGCTGTAAAAAACTTTTTACAGTATCAGAAGGAATTGCTCCACGGTTCAGCCATTTCATGGCCTTTTCTTTGTCGATTTCCAAATCGACAGGATCGGGCAAAGGATTATAAAACCCAACTTTTTCGAGGTATTTACCATCGCGCCGGTCTCGGGAGTCCACTGCCACGATTCGATACATTGGGAGTTTTTTCCTCCCCATTCGACGCAATCTTAACTTGACTGACAAATCTAATCTCCTTCAAATTATATCAAAATCCAAAGGGCATGGCCATTTTTCTGCCACCGCCCCGTTTCATTGACTTTATCATTTTACGCATCATATTAAACTGATTGAGGAGTTGGTTCACATTCTGAACGCTCGTCCCGCTTCCAACGGCAATACGTTTCCGCCGGCTTCCATTAATCACATGCGGATTTCTCCGCTCATCGCGAGTCATTGAACTGATAATTGCTTCGATGCGCACCAGGGCGCGCTCGTCAACCTGCAAGCCTTTCAGGGCTTTGTTTTGCATTCCCGGTATCATGCCCAAAATATCCTGCAACGGCCCCATTTTTTTGATCTGCTGCAATTGATCAAAGAAATCTTCGAGCGTAAATTCCTGACGGCGCAGTTTTTTTTCCAGTTTCGCTGCTTTTTCCGCATCGACGGCTTCCTGCGCCTTTTCAACCAGCGTGACCACATCGCCCATACCCAAAATTCGTGAAGCCATTCTGTCAGGGTGAAAAGCCTCCAACTGGTCTAATTTTTCACCAATACTCAGGAACTTGATGGGCTTTTGCGTGACAGCCCGGATGGACAGTGCTGCACCACCGCGAGCATCGCCATCCATTTTGGTTAAAACAACACCGGTAAAATCGACACGCTCCAAAAAGATTTTTGCCGTATTCACAGCATCCTGTCCGGTCATGCCATCGGCAACGAACAAAATCTCTGCAGGATCCAGTGTTTTTTTGATCGCCTCGGCTTCGGACATCATATCCTCATCAATGTGCAATCTGCCGGCAGTATCAATTATAATGGTGTCATGCATATGCTTGCGTGCATGTTCTACTGCATGTTTGCAAATGGTGAGAACGTCGCTCGTATCTTCAAAGAACGTTTGAATGTTCGCAGAGCGTCCGACAACTTTGAGCTGTTCAATCGCTGCGGGCCGGTAAATATCTGCAGCAACGAGAAGTGGATTCCGACCTTTTTTACGAATAAACATCCCAAGCTTTCCGGCCAAGGTTGTTTTACCGGAACCCTGAAGTCCGACGAGCATGATGACGCTTGGAATTGAATTGGAAAATGCGATGGGCACTTCCTTTTCGCCCATCAAAACCGTTAATTCGTCAAAAATAATTTTGACAATTTGCTGTCCCGGAGTAATGCTCTTAAGCACTTGCTTGCCAAGAGCTTTTTGCTCAACTTGATTAATAAATTTTTTAGCAATTTTATAATTGACATCAGCTTCCAAAAGTACCCGCCGAATCTCGCGCATGGATTCGGAGACATTTTGTTCTGTCAGTTTTCCGCGTCCTTTTAGCCTTCGGATAACTGTGTCTAATTTTTCAGATAGTTCTTGAAACATAAAATATCACTAATGTCAAAAGTTCGAATTCCGGGAAATACAAAGCTTGTAAATTTAAGTAAAAGATAGGTTTTTTGCAAGTTCTTTTTAAAATATTGCATACTGCAAACAGAACATTTTATAAAATCAATCCTTGATTTATTCACCATTTTTCTTATATTTAGTATTATATAGACAATGTTCATATTAAGGTATGAGGATATAATATGCAAGAAGATTTAAAACTAGAAGTTGGAAAAGAAGTAGAAGCAATGTGCACAAAATGCAAGGGGCCTTCCATTCACGTCATAGAATCCATCAAAGATGACAAAATTTTTAAAGTCCTTTGCAAAGGCTGTAACAGTTCTCACCGCTATCGTCCGGCGACTGATGCAAATATTACCAAGATGAAAGAAGCCATCGCGAAAAAAGGGCCACCGAAAACAAAAGAAGAGCGAAGATGGAGCAGGCTGCTCAATAAAGTGGATTCTGAAAAGGCTGTGGATTATCAAATGGACAAATCGTTTGACGAAAAAGCTGTCATCAATCATTCTAAATTTGGAACGGGTATAGTTGTAGAAATTATGAATCAGACAAAAATCTCCGTTGCCTTTAAAGAGGGAACGAAAACGCTGGTTCAAAACAGATAAGCATTAAACTTTACGCATTAAAAAATCATACCTGATAGCAGGCATGCTTTTTTTATTGCCTCTCTTTATTCTGTCATCAATTCTTTTTTCGATTCGATATGCCCCTTTAAATCATCCATTTCGAACCAGGTTGGTTTCAGCTTGCGCTGGCTGAAAAGTTTTTCTCCTTGATCCATGTAATGCGGAGAGTCGGGGTCATCGCTTTCGCCCCAGGGCAAAACGCCAACCGATTTTATCGGCTTTGATAAAATAACAACCATAGTACCGGACTGGCCGCCGGCGCCAATAGTAACGCCGTTTTTGCTATCCCCCCACACTGCACGCAGTGATTGTATTCCGTTTTCAAAACTTCCTCCTCCCAGCGGATAACTTTTATCTCCACGTTTCAGGATAACGGTCTCACCCCATTTTACTTCATCTTTGCCAAAAGTTGCAAGGAGATATTTTTTTGCATCCCGCACCGAGAGCAGCAGTTTCCATTTTTGCGCAGATTTCAATGACCCGAGTTTCTGAATGACCGGACCACGGCGTTTTACGAGAGCAGATCGCCACGCACGGTACATTGTCGCACCTGTGTTTTCTTTGTTAACGTGTCCATTCCACTGGATGATAAGATTGGCAGCTTTTTTGATATCCTGAAATTGATTTCCATATTGATCGAAAGCGCCTTGAAGTGCTTGCTGCCAGGGAGCAATATCCGGCAATCCCGTATCAACGGCAATCTCCCTGGCGCGCTCAAAAGTCAGGCCCTTTGCAGCACTTAAAAGCGCAACAGCTCTTTTCCCGCGAGGATTGGTCCGGGTTTCATCATCATTATAAATATAAGCCGGATATTTTGAGGCGATCATTGGACTATTGGGAAGCATGGTCCCGGGAGAAATATTGCAATTTTGCATAAATCCGGCTTTAGGATTCAGAATCTGCACCAGGTCTTTGGTGGAATGAATCCCCTTCCATTCTGTCGCTGCGGTTGAACCGGGAACAGGGAGACTCCAATTATATTTTGTGTCGCGAACAGGTACACGGCCGGTTCGTTGATAGTAAATATTTCCTTCCTGGTCGGCAACCATGATATTTTGCGGCATGAATTGGCGCAATTCCAGGGCTGCCTTGAATTCATTCAAATTTCCGGCCAGATTCATCGCCTCCATTTGCTGAACCAAACCGATTTGGTCTGCATAAGGAATAGCCAGCACATAAGCTTTATTTCCATCCCGTTTATAGATGGGGCCGTGATGGGTTCTTTCCACGACCCTCTTTACAGTCTCCACGCCGTCTTTACGCTTCACTGGAATTTTCAAAGTATCGACACTTATAGAACGCCACCCTTTTTCATATCTGTATTGCAGGGAATTATCGGGATTTATTTCTTCCACGTAACAATCGCCGCAATCGGGTCCGCCGGTCGTAGCTGCCCAGGACAAATGACGATTATGTCCCAAACCGACAAAGGGCGTTCCGACGACACTAATGCCGCAGCTATGAATCTTACCACCGTGGAGACGCACCTCAAACCAGTGTCCGTCCTGATTCCAGCTCAGGTGAGGATCGATGAGTGCAATCGGCGCACCGCTTTTTGTGCGCGTTCCTGAAACAGCCCATTCATTCGATCCATGAGTATGTTTTGTCTTGCGCTGACCAAGTTTATAATCATCCAGCGCTTGTCCGAGAGGCCACCACCAGATGAATGCGCGCCCGAGTGCGACAGGATGCCATGGCTTTAATTCTATAGAAAAATCGGGTACCTTGTCCGGATGATCACGCATGAACGCCTTAATCCCGGCGATGAAAGATTCCAATTCTTTTTGCAGGTGCAGTGGTAATTGAGAATATTTTTCCTCACTCACTTTTGCATGGCGCCAGACCCTTTGCGTGTAATCATGTTCAATAAAATTCGGACCAAAAGCTTCGGCCATTCTTCCTACAGCCCATCGGTAGCTTGTCATGATTTGACCGAGACGGTCTTCCGCTTGCGCGTAGCCCATGCCGTAAGCGAGGGCGATTTCGTTTTTGGCGTAAATGTGAGGAACACCCCATGAATCCCTGTAGATTGTAACAGTATTTTTATTCCCGCAACTCAGATTGTTCAATGAAAGCAATAAAGTGATAAAAAGAATTGTGCCGGTTGCGCCGAATCGTCTTCTGTCTCGCACGGGGTACCTCCTGTCAGAGTAATATTTAAAAAACCTGAGAATGTGATTTCATAAAATCCAGGATTTCATGGATTGTTGTAAATGCCAGACATGTCGATGTATCCGCGGCTCCATAATAAATGGCGATTTTCCCGCTCGGTGCATCGCACAGAGCAGCGCATGGGAACACCACGTTGGGAACGTGACCGGAAATTTCATAATCCTTTTCCGGGGTGAGAATGTGCCGGTCGGTTCGATACAGGACTTTCCACGGTCGATCAATATCTAATAACGCTGCGCCCATGCTATAGACAAAACCGTTACACGTATCCATCACACCATGATAAAAAAGCAGCCAGCCTTCTGTTGTCTCAATGGGAATCGGACCCGCTCCGATTTTAGTTCGCTGCCACCATTGTCCACCGCTTTTCATAACCAGCCGGTGTTTCCCCCAATAAACCATGTCCGGACTTTGACTGAGATAAATATCGCCAAAAGGCGTGTGCCCGTCATCGCTGGGGCGGCTGAACATAAAATAGTTGCCGTTAATTTTTTCAGGAAAAAGCACGCCGTTGCGATTAAATGGGAGAAATGCATTTTCCAATCGCATAAATTTTTTAAAATCTTTTGTTTTAGCAACACCAATTGTCGGGCCGTTATGACCGCTGCACCAGGTGATAAAAAATTCGTCGTCAATTTTGCACAATCTCGGATCATAAGCATAAGCCGAAGGATCACCAACATCCGACTCGTCGTAAATAAAATCAATTTTTTGTTCTTCTATTTCCCAATGCACACCGTCACGACTTTTACCCAAATGCAAAAACGGCATGCGGCTTTTGGACTCGGTACGAAAAACGCCGACAAATTCATCCTGAAAAGGTACTACTGCGCTGTTGTAAATTCCCTGAATTCCGGGCATTGGATTTCGATCGAGAACAGGATTGCCGCTGAAACGCCAGACAATATCACGACATTCATCCGGCTTTTCTTCCCAGGGAATATTCGGGAGAGCATCTCCAATGATGGCCCCTTTGTGTTTTAAATTTACACTCTCCTGCAATTTATTGTCTATCCCTTCTCAATTTGCTTTATACTCATCTGATAAAACATTTAACTCAATCCCTGCTGTCCAGTATGGCCCGCATAATAACCGGCTTCATCTTTACCCCCTGACGTTGCCCGCTGAGTGCGTCGATAGACTCAAAATCATAAGCACCTTTTCTTCTGAAATAACCGATCCAATATGGATAGAAAACATTCTTATCAAAGGTGATTGAACGTATAGTGATTTCATCACGCTTTTTCAAACTTTGGCGCAATACCATACGATGAAATTCATCTTTACCTAATTTCTCTGCTTCGTCGACTGAAATTTTAAAATCCGCACTTTTCCCACGCGTGTCGGGTTTTTCAGTTAATTCGGTTTCATCATAATAGGCAAAATGTCCTTCAATGCCGTCAACACAAATTTTCATCGAATTCACTTTTGCTTTTCTATTTTCCATTTCCACATTAAAAACATAGTTTGGCAAATAGTAAAGTTCAACTTGAATGATCTTTCTTTTCCTTGTCAAAGGGCGCGGGGATTTTGACAACAGAATCCAGGCTCTTTGTTCTTCAATTCGAGGAACAACGAACACATTTATCCTTTCTTCCTGTTCCAACGTCCTTTGATGACCCCGGCAAGCCCGATCAAAAAGATCAAACCGCCCGAGATCAGGTTTACGATTTTGCCATGGAATGTATCGGTGTAAAAAACAGCAACCATGACCGCCATTCC
>JAACEJ010000201.1 GCA_011682565.1 Actinomycetota bacterium
GTTGTCAGCAGTGGGAACGGTCTTTTCTTTCTTTTCCCGGTGTACAATTCCTTTTTGATTACTTTTAATATCCTCTTTCTTTTCCTCCTCATCATCTTCCGGAAAGCTGGTATCATAATCCGCTTTTTGCACGATGACTCTGCCGTCAAGTGTAAGCAAGGGAGTACCGGGAGGTTTGATTCTTTTCTTCCTGCCGCCCCTGGCTACAAATGCTTCACGAAGTTCTTTTGTATTCAAACGCACACCTACAAGTTCTTCATAAATTTTTGCAACATTTATTTTTGTAAAATTATATCGCCCCGTATCGAGTTCCTGGCTGATTTTTTTCGCCCCATACTCCGGGAACCGTCGAATGACATCAAATATTTTTGTTTTTTCTTCAATACTTAGATGTTTCTTCTCGATCTGTTCCGTTTCTGATCTCAAAACAAAGTTTTCAATACCACTGTTTTCAAATATTTTTTTGTATTTTCGATAATAGGCATAAGTAGATATTCCAGCAAGATCGCAAGATTCTTTAGTGGCCTTGCCGCTTTGCACGAGTTCAAAAGCCTTTTTCGCCCGCTTGAGTTCAACCTTATCGGCAGATGTTTTTTCCTTTATGGCCACAAGGGTAATATCGTCATTTTGCGAACTACCTTCAGTAAAGGATAAAAGTTCCTCATGCAGCTTGCTTATAAAATCGTCAACTTTTAATTCGCCATATTCTCTGATAACGTTTAAAAACCGTTCTTCGCCATAAAGTTGCCTTCTTCCATTCATCGCCTCTGTTACACCATCCGTGTAAACAAGCAAAATATCATCTTCGGCAAGGGCAATGCTGTCGGAGTCGAGGGATTTTCTGAACAAGTCTTTATCCGGCAGTGAAATTCCAATGGGAAAACCGCGAGGGTTAAGATAATATGTCTTATTTTTTGAAGTACGGTAAAGAATCATAGGATTGTGGCCGGCGCTGGCATAATTGATACGACGCTTTTTGGAATCAATGATCACGTAAAAGAGTGTAACAAACATGCCTTTTTTGATATCATTAATAACAAAATCATTCACACGGGTAAGAACTTCGGCAGCATCTTTAATACCGCGTGCTTCCGTTCGCAGCGCTGTGCGGATCATCGTCATGACCAACGAACCGGGAACTCCTTTTCCTGAAACGTCGCCGACAACGATTCCTAATGTGTCTTTATCGACTTCTACAAAATCGTAGTAATCGCCGCCCACTTCTTTTGCAGCAGCATAATAGGAAGAGATGTCATAACCGTCAATTTCCGGAAATTCAGATGGCAGAAGGGTTTGCTGAATTTCCTGGGCGACTTGCATCTCTTTTTGCAGACGTTCCTGTTCGACCACGTTTTCCTGGGAAACGCGCAATTTTTGTGTAATATCACTAAAAGCTTTTGCAATTTCACCCACTTCTGTGGAAGCATCAAAGTCCATTTCTTCGACAACGCCTAGCTGCCCCAGTTCTTTTACCCACTCCTGAAGGCGCCTGAAGGGATTCATCACGATATAAATAAGAAGGAATAAACTGCTTACACCGACAATCCATACCAATAAAAACAGGTTGAGATAATTCCACCTTGCACTTTTAATTTCTTTTGCAATAATACTATAATCTATGAAAAAATGAGATCGACAGAGAGTTTGTCCGGCTTCATCAAGCACGGGATAAACGATGTCGACGACCTCGGGGTCAACCTTTTCTTCCTTGTTAATATCTCGCGGAATTCTATATTGGTAGGCAAGATCCTTCTCTACTTCTTTTGCATCAGGAGGAATTTTAAGAGTATCACCAACATTGAATTGGTTATCTTTTGCGGTCGCAAGAATTTCGCCGCCGTTATCAACAATGAAAGCATCAAAAAGAATGTCACGGTGTTGTGACATGGAAAGTGTACTCACAGCCTCATTCGAGTAACTCAAAACCAAAAGGTCCCTGCTGCCCGATTCGACAAGCTGTTTCTTAACTTCTGGAGAGAGATTTTTCATTTTTGCAGAGACATCCTGGGCAAGCACCGAACAGGCATCTTTACCCCTGGCAAGAAAGTCTTTTAGAATGATATCATCCTGTCGTAGAAAAAAAAAGAGGTAGGTAGAAGCGACGACAAGAGAAAAAATGGCAATGGATATCAACCAGTACCTGACTTTTAGGGTGAGGGGAATAGAAGAAACTGAGATTTTTCTCCGCGGTAAAACCTCACGCTTTTTAACAAGCCATAATTCATTCCCTTCCTCTGTTTTTTGGTAATCAATAGAATCCAGCAGGCGGCGCATGATAAATATGCCGAGACCGCCTTTTTTGCCAATATCGACATATCGCTGCAAATCAGGATCACTGACCTGACGCGGATCAAAATATTTTCCTTTGTCAATGAGAACGATCGTCAGACTGTACTTTTTTACGATGGCGCGGATGGTGATGTCACCTTCCCAGTCACGGTAGGCATGTTTGATGATGTTGGTTGCAGCTTCATCGATAGAAAGTTTAAACGCATTAATTATCCGCTTAGAAAAACCATGGCGTTTTCCGACTTTGGTGACAAAATCGCGGAGTTCACTTAGATAATCAATTTTAGCCGGAACTTTGAGTTGCTCTTTTACAACGTGCCTGAACAAATGCTATTATCCTCGTTTGGTTTGATATTTTTAGTAAAATAAAAGAAAAAGTTACAATATCAAGATTTTTACTAGTTCTAACCTGTCAGACTCAGTTTATGATTTATTTTTAATCAGCGCCCTGTTGCTGTTTGTCTTTTGCGCTTTTCTTCTTTGGCAACGTCTATCGCTCGCAAAATGGTTTTGTTAAAAGGCTGCAGTTTTCGAGCGGATTCGAAATATTGCAGCGCTTTATCGAAATTGCCGGCGGTAAACTCGTGCGAACCTTTCAGGTACAAGTCTTTAACATCAGACGGCATATCCATTTCCCTGGCATTGGCACGGGCGTACGCCTCATCATATTTTTTTCTTATCACCGGATTACCGGGCTCATATTTCAAAGCTTGTTTATAAAGATCGGCAGCCGCGCTCCAATCCCGGGAGCGTTCGTGATTTGCTGCCCGCCGTAAAAGATCGTCATAGCTCAATTTGCGTTCTATGGAACTTACCCAGCTTGCTATGCGTGTTTCCCATTCTTTATTATTCCGCGCAAGTCTTCGTGCCTGATTGTAATACGGAATGGCTTCCATCAGGCGCCCTGATTTTTCAAGGCCTCTCGCTTTAGTTACAAGATCAACAAGCTTTTGTCGTAAATCCTCGTTAGCTTTTGCTTTCAAGTCCTGAACGAGTTCACTCTGTGGGTCGATTTCCAATGCGCGATTGCATTCTGAAATCGCATCCGGATATTCCTCAGATTCAAAATAGGCCAATGCCTTTTCATAATGTTCCTTGACCATCTGCTGATTTCTTTTAATTCTTGCTTCTTCTGCCGATCGGGCAACCTCAGCGGCAAGTTCCTTGTCGCGCTGTGCTTTTATTGCGTTATTAATCTGATCGAGCAACAAGCGCGCATCAGCAAATTCCGCATCGTTTCCTTCTTCATCGTAAGATAAGACTTTATTAATTTCACGATAGGCGCGAATATAATCGTCGTTATTAAAATAAAGTCTGGCTTGTGCTTTTCCCGAGGAGATTTCTTCGCGGCGTTTCATTTCCAGTTGATTGATGACTTGTCGTTGAATGCGTGCAACTTCACGGGCATTATACTCTTCCATGCGTTTTTTCCGCGTTTTGCCGATGTTGTAAACCAGTGAAATACGGTGGCTGCTGCCCATCAGCGCATCGTAACCGCTCCAAAATGAATAGTCCAACTGAATATTTAGGTGCTTGAATCCGGCTCCATAGGTGGGGCCGTTTCCGCTTCCACCACGGCCGCTATGATCGTATCCGGCACGCAGCATAAAATAATTGCGATAACTGTATTCCAGGCCAAAATTAAAATGAGTCGGCACTGTGGACATTTTTTCATTAATATTGATTTCCAGAGCCATTGTAACTTGATTTGCATTATCATTGATAAAAATAGATTTTGCAACACCTAGCCTCACATTTCTCGGGGAACTTTCGCTAATCTCTGCGGCGCGCATGGATCTGCGAATGATATTTTGAATATTCAACCCGATGGTCATATTTTGCAAGAAAAATGCATCAAATTGCGGTGTTACCAAAACACCGGCATCAGCGCCAAATGCGGACTCGGTGATGTTGCCTGTCGCATCGTTAATCAAATCTGGAAATTTTGCCCGTTCAATTTTCAGAGTTGTACCGACTGATAGCCAATCAAAAAAACGATAACCATAACCAAGGAGGAATAATGATCGACCATAATCTTCTTCGCCGTACCTTGCCCCATCTTCATCTGCAATACCAATACCTCCGGTGCCAATACCAAGATAACCGGCGGAAAAAGTTCCAAAAAACAGCGTTGGATATGTGAATGCAAGATAATTATATCTCGACCCGCCCGGCAAGTTGGAATAATACAATCCCAGGCCCATTTGCTGGACATTTTCCAAAGCAGCGGCATTCCAGTACAGAGCAAACGGGTCATTTGCCAGGGAGACATACGCGCCGCCCATGGCCATTGCTCTGGCACCAACCGGGAGGTCAAAAATGTCATTTACGCCGCCCCATTCATTCTTGTTGATGGTCGATTGGGCAAATGCCCTGTCGCCGATCAAAAGAAAAACGAAAAAGACGCTTAGAAAATATTTTTGCAGCTTTGCACTCATTTTACCACAGCTATTTTCGTCATGGCCATTTCGCCATAATCCGTTATAATGTAAGCAAGATATACACCATTCATCACTTTCAGTCCCAGCCCATTGGTTCCGTCCCAGAAGATTTCACCCTGATGCAGACCTTCGCTGGTTTGCGCCGGATGCTGGTTTTTATTGTATTTAAGCGTACGTACAAGATCGCCGGTCAAAGTAAAAATTTTGATGGTTACATTACTCGGCTTTTTCAATACATAGATAAATTTCGTCGGCGGTTGATCACTACGGCCAAAAGGGTTCGGATAATTATAAAATGTTTTTTTGAGATCGTTTTCCACAATAACGGCAAAACGGGAAGCGATTCCCAAAAACGTCACCGGGCGCTGGGTCGAATCTGCAATGACCAGTGAATCTCCGGAAATATCGTGTACTTTGAATGCAGATGCGGAATCGATGGCCACCTGGAAGTTTATATCTTTTGCTCCCGAAGCAATATCAACAACAATATCGATGGAATCCGGTTTGGCGCCTTTAATTGTATCGGGTGGTGTAAAGACCAACATGATCCGCGACCCTGAAAAAACTGATTTTTCCGCAAAAATATGGGAGTAATCTGATCTTCTGACAGCAGCGATACGCGTAATGACCGACGCCGGAGAAATGGGTTTTTGTTTCTGGTCCCGCATCGTCAATTGTATCCCTTCCAGTATGGATCGCGTCGACGTTGCCAGGTCTTTGTTACGTATCTCCAACCCGAGGATAGGTACATCCGATCCACCTTTGAGAACCGCCGATTTTGTTTGTACGGTGTACGGCTTGGCAATCAAAACACCCGCTTCCGTTGTCACCCTGATCATGGCGATGGAATCGACAATAGCTGCTTTTGTTTTTGCATATTCGTCTTGCGGGGGACTGGTTAATTTCAGAATTATCGTATCCGGTGTGGAAATCACTTTCTTCGGTGCTATAATCGTCCAACTCAGGTTATTGCTGTCCCCGGACTTTATTAATGTATCCGCGGTTGTGTAAAGTCCGGATTCAGGAAGTTTCATTTCTACCTGGTAATTTCCGATAAATGCAGCATCGCCAAAATTCTCCAGGCTGGTGGTCACTTGAAAATGGCTGCCGATGCGTACACTGCCGGAATCTATCCTTGATTCATCGTTTAGTGAAGCAAGAAGAGCAAGCTGCGTTTTATTGACGGTTTGTAAGGAGAGCGAAACCTCTTTATCCTTAATGGCAGCCTCTTTCATGGAATTGGAATCTCGCGGGACTTCTTTTAAAGAGAATATGAATTCCGATAAACCACTCGGTCTTGTCGACGGGGCTATAAACTTCCATGTCGGATAAATGCCGGCGAGAACAGAATCTCCCTTCACAGAAAGTGTTCGTTTGCTTTGACTCGGCACCAAATAGTTTTCCGGAACCCGAACAAGTTCAACCACAAAGCTGTCGTCTTTGACGAATGCAGCTCCCTGCTTTTCAATTTTAGCCGATAAATAAAAAGTCTGATCCGTCGAAACCTGGCGATTTGTGTTCAACCCGGCAGGGAAAGAGATTTCCGGTTCTATGGAAAAAACTGTCTTGTCTTCAGTCCACACCTGTATGGTATCGGAATATACGGAAAACGGCGTTCCCGAATATTTATCATTGGCAAGAATTTCAATCCAGATACTGTCGGCAAGGAGGCCGGCATCACTTGGCGAAGTCACGCTCCAATCTACGCGGGTATTTACATTATCATTCGGAAGGTTGCCGATATCCCGGTTAACGACATTAAAGGACTCGGATGAAAAATGGATGCGGGCGCGAATATCACTCGTTCTTTCTGAACTGAATTTTGCAGAAAATCTGAATTGTTGATCCGTAGACAGCTTTTGGTCTCTGGCACCCGGTGGGTCACTGATCCATACTGAATCTATCCGCACAAGTCCGGTGTTCTGAACATGAAAAGTTAGCTCTTTGGCATCTTCTGTAACATCT
>JAACEJ010000748.1 GCA_011682565.1 Actinomycetota bacterium
ATACTATACAATGTCGGTGTGATAAAAAATCAGCAACAAGTATTGGACTTTATTAAGCAAGAGGTCGATCTTTGATGAAATTTAAAACAATAACCGTAATTATTATTGGTCTGGTAAGTGTTTTTGCTTTGTTGTATACCGGCTGCGAAAAAAAGAAAGAAACAGACAAACAAAAATCACTCGATATGGTCACAGTCCGGACCCTGGGCCTGGCTTTTTTGGAAGAGAATAAACTCCCGGAAGCTGAAGAGCAATTCCGAAAACTAATAGACCTCGCACCAGATGAGGCATTGGGATACGCGAACCTTGGCCTGGTTTATATGCGAATGGGCAAATATGTTCATGCAGAAGAACAATTTAAAAAGGCCTTAGAAATCGAACCAAACGACCCTGATATCCGCTTAAACCTCGCAGAGGTTTATGGACTGGAACACCGGCGAAAAGAAGCCATTGCAGTACTTAAAGGCACGATTAGAACTTCACCAGATCACATTAAATCGCTTTATAAACTTGCCCAATTCTACACTAAATCCGGCGATCGACAAAAGAAATTACAAGGAGAAGAACTTTTAAAAAGAGTCGTGAAAGCCCGTCCTGCTAATATCGTTGCACGGTTGCAACTCATCGAAATCCTCCTTAAAAATGGCAAAGCTGATGAAGCGAGAATGCACATGGAGAAATTAAGGCAACAGATACCCGATTTGCCGAAAGAATCTCTTGAATTTTTTGATAAAAGTCTCGCTTTAATGGCATCTGCCAAGGCGAAACAAGCGCTTGCCCCTACCATGATTTTCCACAATTTTATGAAAGTCACCCGCTTGTATCAGGCAGACATTCTCGAACTTAAAGGTTTGGGTGGGCCTTTAACGGGCACTCCGCTCCTGACTTTTAGTCATGATATTTCACTTCAGGCGCAAGAATCCGAATCCATATTGGATGCAATTCGCTTCACAGATGCTACTGCCTCGGCGGGACTGAATGTGGCCAACCTTCTGCCGCAGTCCACAGCAGGCTCCAATATACCAACTTCCACCAACTTCCATTATTGCCGTTGCCGATTTCGATAGCGACAATGATCCGGATATTTATGTATCAAACTGGAATCCCAACACGAATCAAAGTGAACCTTTCCTTTTTAGGAACGATTTCGGGCAATTTGAAAACATATCTTCCAAAGCCTGTATAAAAAAACACTCCGGCAGGGACTTGGCCGCCATCTTTGCTGATTACGATAACAATGGCTATCTCGACCTCTTTATTACAAACACCGTCGCCAATCTATTGTATAAAAACGTAGCAGAAGGTAAGTTTCAGGAAATCGGAGTAGCTGCCGGTGTTGCAGCTTCAGCATTCAGTCTTAAAGCGGTCTTTGCTGATCTTGACCATGATGGCGACCTGGATTTATACCTTGCCAATGCTGGAAAAAATCAGTTTTACCGAAATAATTCAGACGGCACCTTTACTGAACTTTCAGCAAGAATGGGTATTTCGGATGGAAAAACACAAAGCCGAGATATCGCTATCGGGGATTTTGATGAAGACGGCGACCTTGACTTTTTTGTAATCAACGAAGATGCGAGCAACATTCTCTACACAAATCTGCGCCAGGGGCGTTTTCAAGACATCACAGAAACGAGCGATCTCAAAAGTGATGGCAAATCAGGCGCGGTTGCAGCAGGCGATTATAATAATGATGGCTTTTTAGACCTGTTTGTAACCGGGCTCGAAGGTGGAAGCTATAATCTCTATAAAAACAAAGGAAATGGCACCTTTGAAAAAGATAACCGTTCAAGCAAAATGTTCACCGTGCTCAGTAATTTCATCGGTCTTGACGCACAATTCTTTGACTTTGATAACGATGGATTCCTCGACCTGTTGGTTGCCGGGAAACCAACAGAAAAAATGCAAGATAGCAGTGGTCTGCTGCTTTTTCATAATGATGGTACCGGCAAATTTGAAGAGGTTACTTTCCTTTTACCTGAAGACGTACCACCAGTAAGCCATATAGCCGTGGCTGATTATAATGAAGACGGCGACATGGATATCTTCTTTACCAAATTGGATGGCGGTATCCGAATGCTTCGTAACGATGGCGGAAATGTTAACAAATATCTCAAAGTACGGTTAGTCGGCCTCAGAACAGGCAGTGGTAAAAATAACTACTTTGGTATAGGTTCAGAGGTGGAAGTCAGAGCCGGCGATCTTTATCAAATGCGTGTCGTAACAAAACCGGTAACGCACTTCGGACTTGGTCAACACTTAAAAGCTGATGTAGTACGCATTTTATGGCCCAATGGCGTACCACAAAATTTGTTTTATCCAGGCTCCGATCAGAATCTTGTTGAAGAACAAATATTGAAGGGTTCCTGCGCATTTCTATATACATGGGATGGTCAAAAGTATACTTTTGTCACAGACATCATATGGAGAAGCGCTTTAGGCATGCCTCTGGGCATAATGGGTGGCTCCACTGCTTATGCTTTTCCTAATTCCTCAAAGGATTATTTTAGGATTCCAGGACAAATGCTCAAAGCCCAAAATGGGATTTATTCGCTTCAAATAACCGAAGAATTATGGGAAACGGCCTATTTCGATCAGCTAAAACTTATAGCGGTCGACCACCCTGATACGGTAGATATATTTATTGATGAACGATTCCTGCCTCCGCCCATTCCACCTCTTTATATCTACAAAGTCGCAAAGAAGCATTATCCAAAATCAGCAATCGACAACCGCGGCAATGATCTTCTCCCATTCATTCGCAACAAAGATGATGTTTATATATCGAATCTTACCCCGGAGAAGTACCAGGGCATAACCAAATTGCACGACCTTATTTTGGACCTGGGCAACCTGTCCCAGGCCAGGGAAATTTTATTGTTTTTAAACGGTTGGGTTTTTCCCACAGACGCCAGTATTAATGTGGCAATTTCACAATCTGAGCAACTGAAAGTCATCCCCCCCTATTTACAAGTATTGG
>JAACEJ010000202.1 GCA_011682565.1 Actinomycetota bacterium
GGTGAAAAAGAATAAAACTTTTAATCCAATTGGTGTAGGCTTGTTCGGTTCGAATGCTGTAATGCTTTGTACGCAAGACGGCCCGTACCTGGTCAAGGAGTTTGGGTTTTTGGGCGGAAAATGTTTTTACTTCGGTGTCGATCAATAGAATCCCCATTGAAATGAATCGCAACCGTAAGGGGTGATAGTATTTGAAGAACTTAGCCTAAAAGGAAAGTAAGAAAACCCTGGTTTGCCGTAATTTTAGGCGGAAATGCTGTCTATATATAAATAATTTGGGGAGAAAATGCAAGGGAATTTTTGGTTGATGGAATAAAAGATTTTAGCGCCTCCGGTGCTCCCTGCCGGGGCTATAGATATACTTGTTACGGGTTAGTTTGTAACATGGCTTTTTGGGTCTTGTCTTTGCGAGCGAAACGAAGTGGAGCGAAGCAATTTCATGCTTAACAGGCAGTTATGAGATTGCTTTCCCGATAATTCGGGATTCGTTCCTCACTCCTCGCAATGACAATCATTTGTCCTGCTTTCCTTGCGTTTGTGCAGGATTTCAGCCCGTTATAAAAAGTCTTAAACTTTTTAAATGTCGGCCCTTTGGCAAAGCAATAATTTTCGGCATGGCCAGGTACGCATCATTCGAGGGCACCTTTTTTCTTTATTCTCAACATCTATTTAATTATATTAAAAGGTTTTAAAATGCTGTAAATTTGTTCATATTACGAGTTGTGTTTCATCATGTCGGTAAAAGATAAAATCATTATTCGCGGTGCACGCGAACATAATCTTAAAAATATCAATATTGAAATTCCACGCGACAAACTGGTTGTCATTACCGGACTTTCCGGGTCGGGCAAATCTTCGCTGGCTTTTGATACGATCTATGCCGAGGGGCAGCGCCGTTACGTGGAATCCCTTTCGGCCTATGCCCGCCAATTTCTCGGTTTAATGGAAAAACCGGACGTGGACTATATCGAAGGACTTTCGCCGGCAATTTCCATCGAGCAAAAGACGGCCGGCCGCAATCCGCGATCGACAGTGGGGACGGTTACGGAAATTTATGACTATTTGCGGCTTTTGTACAGCCGCATTGGAACGCCGTACTGCTACAATTGCGGTAAGAAAATTGAGCGCCAAACCGTGCAGCAAATCGTCGATCAGGTTCTTGCTTTGCCGCAAGGGAGCAAAATCCAGGTGCTCGCTCCCATTGTACGTGGCCGCAAGGGGGAATATCGCGATGTCTTTGAGGCTGCCCGCCGCGACGGCTATGTCCGTGTGCGCGTCGACGGACAGATCAAAGATTTGGATTCGGAAATTGTCCTGGAAAAAAACAAAAAGCACAACATTGAAGTTGTCGTCGATCGCCTTGTTATTAAGGAAAAAATAAAATCACGATTAACCGATTCCGTTGAAACCGCCCTTGGCCTTGCCAGCGGACTGGTGCTTGTTGATATCGCCGGCGGCAAAGAACAAATGTACAGCGAACATTTCGCCTGCATCGATTGCGGTATCTCTTACGAAGAACTGGCGCCGCGAATGTTTTCGTTTAATTCCCCTTATGGCGCCTGTCCTACCTGTAACGGTTTGGGTACGAAAATGGAAATCGATCCCGACCTTGTTATCCCGGATAAATCTGTACCTCTTAATCTCGGTGCTATTGTTCCGTGGGGACAATTGCGGGAAGGATGGTACATTTCGCTTGTTTCCGGTGTTGTCGAAGCATTCGGATATACGGTTGACACACCGTTTGAAAAGCTGTCAGCCGAATGTCAACATGCCTTGCTCTACGGTACAAAGAAAGAAATAGAATTTAATTATAAATCCCGCAGCGGAAATCACCAGGGGACGTTTCGTAACAAGTTTGAAGGGATTGTGAAAAACCTGGAACGGCGTTACCGGCAAACCGATTCCCCCGGCATTCGCGAACAAATTGAAGCTTACATGAACGTTATTCTTTGTCCGGACTGCGGCGGCGCCCGACTACGTCCCGAAGCGCGCTTTGTCAAAATTGCCGATCATGCCATTCAGGATGTTACATCCATGTCCATCAAAGCGGCTCAGGATTTTTTTACGAATTTGAAATTAACCGAGCGGGAAAAAATTATTTCCCAGCAAATTATCAAGGAACTGCTCCAGCGACTCGGTTTTCTAGTTAATGTCGGCCTGGATTATTTAACCCTCGATCGCGCCGCAGGAACGCTTTCCGGCGGAGAGGCGCAGCGCATTCGTCTGGCCACGCAAATCGGCTCGCAGCTCATGGGTGTGCTTTATATTCTCGACGAACCTTCTATCGGCCTGCATCAACGCGATAACAGGCGGTTGATCAATACTCTGCTGAAACTTCGCGATCTTGGAAACACAGTGCTGGTCGTCGAGCACGATTATGAAACCATGGAAATGGCGGATTTTTTAATCGATCTCGGACCCGGTGCCGGCATCCATGGCGGCGAAATTGTTGCAATGGGTTCACCGGAGGAGGTCGCGAATAACCGCAATTCTATTACGGGAGATTATTTATCGGGGCGGCGCAGCATCCCTTTGCCGGAAAAGAGAAGGCCTGGGAATGGGAAACGGCTGGTTTTGCACGGGGCGCAAGGCAATAATCTCAAAAAGATCAAAGTCGAAATTCCTCTCGGTACTTTTGTGTGCGTGACGGGTGTTTCCGGCAGCGGTAAAAGCACGCTGATCAATGAAACGCTGTACCGTATTTTATCCAAACACCTTTACCGCAGCAAAGAATCACCATTGCCTTTTCAAGCGCTGGAAGGCATCGATTACATTGATAAAGTCATCGATATTAATCAATCGCCCATTGGTCGCACACCACGCTCCAATCCGGCAACCTACACCGGTTTGTTTACCCATATTCGCGATCTGTTTACCAAGCTGCCGGAATCAAGAATTCGCGGCTACCGGCCGGGAAGATTTTCATTCAATGTAAAGGGCGGACGCTGCGAAGCATGTGAGGGGGATGGCATTATTAAAATCGAAATGCACTTTTTACCGGATGTTTATGTAACCTGCGAAGTTTGCAAAGGAAAGCGCTACAATCGGGAGACGCTGGAAATTAAATACAAAGGGAAATCCATTGCCGATGTGCTGGACATGACCGTCGAACAGGCGCTGGAATTTTTTCACAACATTCCGCCCATCCAAAGAAAGCTACAAACGCTTAATGAGGTGGGGCTGGGATATATCAAACTCGGCCAGCAGGCAACGACTCTTTCCGGCGGTGAAGCGCAACGGGTTAAACTGGCCACGGAGCTTTCCAAGAGAAGCACCGGCAAAACGCTCTACATTCTGGACGAGCCGACCACAGGACTGCATTTCGAAGATACAAAGATGCTGCTCAAAGTGCTTAACCACCTGGTGGATAGGGGCAACACGGTCATCGTTATCGAGCACCATCTGGATGTGATCAAAACAGCAGATTACCTCATCGATCTCGGCCCCGAAGGAGGCGAGGAGGGCGGCAGAATTGTGGCAAAAGGAACGCCGGAGGAAGTGGCGATGGTAAAGGATAGTTACACCGGCCAATTTTTAAAAAGAGAATTGAAAACGACAAAATGAATTGTTTTGACTTTTTACCGGTAGAATATACCTGTTACGGGTTAGTTTGTAACATGATTTTTGGGGCCTTGTCTTTGCGAGCGCAACGGAGTGGAGCGAAGCAATCCCATGCTTGACAGGCAGTTATGAGATTGCTTTCCCGATAATTCGGGATTCGTTCCTCACTCCTCGCAATGACAATCATTTGTTACATTTTAACCCTCAACAAGTATATTTATTAAAAGTTCGACGAGACGAAAGGACGCAGTGCTATGAAAAATTTTCCAAAGGATTTTACCTGGGGTACGGCAACAGCCAGCTATCAGATAGAAGGAGCATGGCAGGAAGGCGGTAAAGGATTGTCCATCTGGGATGCATTTGCCCATACGTCGGGAAAAATCGTAAATAGCGATACCGGGGATGTCACATGCGATCATTTTCACAAATATAAAAAAGATATTGCCCTTATGGCAAAAATGGGATTGAAAGCATATCGATTTTCCATTGCCTGGTCGCGTATTTTACCCACGGGCCGCGGCAAACCCAATCCCGAAGGTATTCAATTTTATTCCAATCTGATCGATGAACTTTTGGCCCATGATATTGTTCCCTGGGTTACGCTGTACCATTGGGATTTGCCTCTGGCATTGCAACTGGAATTGGATGGCTGGCTAAATCCAATGATGCCTGAGATTTTTCGCGATTATGCAACGATATGCTTTGAGAATTTTGGCAATCGCGTAAAAAACTGGATCACCTTTAACGAACCCTGGGTCGTTTCCATACTGGGATATGGACAGGGAGTATTCGCACCCGGGCGTGTTTCCAAATCAGAACCGTACCAGGCTGCCCACCAGATTCTGCGCGCGCACGGACAGGCTGTGGATGTGTACCGCCGGAAATTCCAGGCAAAGCAAAATGGAACCATCGGCATAACCAATAATTGTGACTGGCGCGAACCGCTAACAGATTCTGAAAAAGACCGTCAGGCTGCACAACGTGCACTCGAGTTTTTTCTCGGCTGGTTTACCGACCCCATTTATCGCGGTGATTATCCTGCCGTTATGCGGGAACGTGTCGCCGATCGGCTGCCACAGTTTTCGGATCAGGACAAGGCGCTCATTTTAGGCTCCAGTGATTTTTTTGGCCTGAATCATTATACAACCATGTATGCAGCCCATTCCGAAGGAAATGATGTTGATGTAAATCCTTATGGAAATGGCGGGATTTCAGAGGATCAGGATGTTCATCTTTCCACGGATCGCTCCTGGGAAAAAACGCAAATGGGCTGGAGTATTGTTCCCTGGGGCTGCCGTAAACTGCTCCACTGGATCGACGAACGATATGACCATCCGGATATCGTAATAACTGAAAATGGCTGTGCCTGTGACGATAAGGTAGAGCAGGGCAAAATTCACGATCAGAAAAGAATCGACTTTTTGTCGGCCTACCTGAACGAATGCCATAAGGCTATTGAGGAAGGAATTTCTTTAAAAGGCTATTTCTTGTGGTCTTTGATGGATAATTTTGAATGGGCCCTGGGATTTTCCCGCAGATTCGGTATATATTACGTTAATTTTAAAACCGGAAAGCGCATTCCCAAAGAATCCGCCGAATGGTATAGCGACATCATCAAAAAGAATGGCTTTTAAAATAATTTTCACAAATTCCTAAAGGATAGTTATGAACAACAGACAAAAGCTTTCGGTCGTCGAAAAAGTTGGTTACGGACTGGGCGATACAGCGACGAATTTGGTTTGGCGGACGGCTGATGGTTTTTTTGCCTATCTTTTACACGGATGTTTTCGGAATAACCGCCGCATCTGTGGGTACGCTGTTGCTGGTGTGCCGATTCTGGGACGGCATCACCGATTTTATTATGGGACTCATTGCCGATCGTACGGATACCCGCTGGGGAAAATTCCGCCCGTGGATTCTTTGGATGGCAGTGCCGTTTGGTATTTTAACGATTCTGACTTTCACCACACCCGACCTGAGCACCACCGGAAAACTGATTTATGCTTATATTACTTATAGTGGATTGATCATCGTTTTTACCGCCAGCAATGTTCCCTATTCAGCCCTCATGGGGGTGATGTCCCCGGATGCAGACGAGCGCACCAGCCTCTCTTCCTATCGATTCTTTTTTGCTTTTTTAGGTGGTTTAATTACCCAGGGTTTGAACATCTATCTGGTGGACTTTTTCGGACACGGTAATGATGTGTTGGGATATAAATACACAATGACGTTGTTCGCCATCCTGAGTGTGATATTTTTCCTGATCACCTTTTTGACGACAAAAGAGCGCGTTAAACCTGAAAAGATTGCGCATTCATCACTTTTGCAAGATTTGAAAGACCTTTTTAAAAATAAACCCTGGTTTATACTTTTCCTTCTCGGAATATTCTTTGTCACGATGACGACGCTCAAACAGGGCGTAACGATGTATTATTTTAAATATTTCGTGGGGAATGTTCACCTGGCAACGTCTTTTATGATTGCCGGTCTTGCCGGTGCGATGGTTGCGGCTGCACTTACCGGAAGACTGGTACGCATTTGGGGCCGAAAGGGTACCATGAAAGCCAGTCTCCTGCTGGCGTTGGTGAGCAGCAGTCTCTTGTTTTTTGCACGGCCGGAAGATACCGTTGCTATTTTTGTCCTGGGTGTTTTAACCGAGTTTTCTACCGGTCCGATTGTTACGCTGTTTTTTGCCATGCTTGCAGACTCGGCTGATTATTCGGAATGGAAAAACAACCGGCGTGCCACGGGCCTGGTTTTTTCTGCGGGAACGCTTTCCCTTAAATTCGGAACCGGCATTGCCGGCGCTCTCATCGGCTGGCTGCTTACAATTTTCGGATACACCGCAAATGCAGTCCAAAGTACTCATGCTCTTGACGGCATTCGTTTGTTAATCAGCGTGTTGCCGGCAATTGTTGCTCTGTTGGCTTTGGTTGTGTTCTCGTTTTATAAATTGGATGAAAACTTTTTAAAGCAAATCCAGCAGGAATTGCAGGATCGAAAAGCTGCTATAATTGAAAACTGAGTTTTAAAAATTTAGCTGACTCAGATTTGCAAAAAGACCTGGCGGATAGCGAGCAATTAATCAGAATATCTTTTAAAGGC
>JAACEJ010000203.1 GCA_011682565.1 Actinomycetota bacterium
GGTTTAACTTTTCACTCGATGCTTTTGGATTCATTCCATCGGTTCCTTTTCTCGTGGTTTCGTTTTCCAGCGCTTATGCATCCAAAACCAATGATCCGGCCATTTTTTGATGTTTGCTTCTAACACGTTTGCGTGCCGTTGTGTAAGAATGCGGATGTTTTCTTCTGTCAAGCCGTTTAAATCAGACGATTGTACTTTTTCAAAATACGCGATATGACTTCCGTCCTTCTGACGAACGCATGAAGCAAAGATCAGCGGTGCCCCGGTTTTGAGTGTAAAAATCGCCGGGCCTCGTGCCGTTGCTGAAGGTTTTCCCAAAAAGTTGACAAATACACCTTCATCGTGCGCGTCCTGATCTCCGAGCAGGGCGATGAAATGGTTATCGCGCAGCGCTTTCAGCACACCGCGCAGGGCCATTCCAAGTTGAATTGTCCCAATGTTGACAGCAGCACGATAATCATTAACAATGTGATTAATGAGCGTGTTGCGCTGTTCACGGGCAATGGCCAGCATCGGATAACCGAGTGCGCTGATTGCAGCCGCCATAATCTCCCAGTTGCCAAAGTGACCGCTGAGAAGAATTACGCCTTTGCCGTTTTTGCGTGCGTCTTCCAGCAATTCCTGATTTACAAATTTTACTCTTTCGCTCAATATTTTCGGGTTTGCTTTGGGTTCACGCATAAATTCAACGATATTTTGCCCGAAATTTTGATATGTACGTCGGGCTATTTTATGAATTTCCTTTTGTGACTTTTCCGGAAAAACACTGGTCAGGTTATTCATACTGACCTTTTTACGGATCGGAATGATATAAAAAATAAAATCTCCAAGTGCGCGGCCGCAACAAAGAGCGAGCTTGAGCGGCAGCAATCGAACTAATTTCGAGATAGAGATGACCAGTGCATATTCAAAAACATTTTGTATTTTTTTCATGGCTGAAATGTAAGAATAATCAACAAAATTTACAATAAATGATTACTCGGCTTCCGGAAATTTTTCCCATTCCTTGATCGTTCGTCGATTCCGAATGCGCTTGACAATAACTGCCAGAACGACCAGTAGCAGGATTAAAATCCAGATATAGTTGTTGATATCAGAGAGCCAAAACCATTTATAGTTTTTTTTGATATATTGTACCCACTCACGTTCAAATATCCGAAATGGGCTTCCGGTCGCCAGAATAAAACTTTTGTCCAGGTCCCGATTTTCCCGGATTCCCTGCAGGATGATCTGTATCGCATCGATATCATAAGTTGCCAATAAATAACGTACTGCTGAATAGCTTTCCTGATAGGCCAACTCTGCTTTAATTTTATGAAATTTCAAAACATAGTCGATGTCCGGGAGCGGGATAAGAGAATTGGTCGCCATAGCTTTTGATAAAGCAGTTGACGTCTTCCATTTTTGTTCCCGGGAATAAAATATCGCCAGGCCTTCGTCGATCCAACGCGGAATGGGCTTATTGCCAACACTTTCGTGTACCAGCAGGTGTGTTAATTCATGGATGAGATTGGCGCGAAAGTCTTTTTTCCCCCGATCCCACCTGGGTGACTTGACAACCATTTTTTTATAACGGGGAATCGCAAACGCCCCTGTCCACCTGGGTAATTTTCCATGGATGTATTTGCTAAATTCGGATCGTGTTGGAACGATGAGAACGCTCAAAGTTTCCGATTCTGTAATTTGCAGGTCAAAGGCGATTTCTTCAAAAGCTCTCGATAATGTTGCCAACGCGTCTTTAGCATACGCCGAATCGGCGGGAACATATTGAACGGTAATATCGCCGGAGGAAAGAGTCTGGAAACTACGAAAATCCGCATTCGCGTCCATGGTCCGGGTGAGCACAAAAACGATAATTAGATATAGAAAATACTTCATCGCACACGCTTGTCGTTTTATCAATAATTCCGTTTAATATACAAAAAAGCCACAGATAAAGCAATCTGTGGCTTTGCACATTCAAATATTTTGCTGCCGATTTAAATCGAATTAACCTTGCCGGTGGCTGATTTTGTCATTTCAGGATGGGGAACATGATGAACGTACTCTTTTGCGATCTCGAAAATTGTTTCAATTTGCTGCACTGCCTGCTGTTCCGACAATGTATTTTTATTTGTTACATTTGATAATCGCCGTATTTTGGTCAGGATGCTTTCTTGTGAAAAACTTTTACCCTGAACGCGAATTCCGAATTCTATGGTTTTATCCCAAATGAAAGCTTTCAGTGCCGCAATCTCAATTTGTTCCAAACTCTGTAATAAAGATGCTATCGGCCGGTCAGAAAAAAGATGTCTCAGGATATCAAGTTTCTGGCTTGTTTTTAAAATAGGTTCTTTGACTGTAATCATTGTGTTCGGTTCTGTTTTTAAAAGTTCGGCCCTACGATTCACATCAAATTGCCTGGGGATTGTCAAAAAATAAATAGTAAATTTAAGGTAACTGACCAATCAAAGTATCCAAAAGACTGACGACGACTCTTTTCGTGCTTTTTGTGTCATCGCTTCGGCAGAATGTGAGTCGGTCTTTTGCGGTCAGGGAAATATTCGGTCTGTAAATTTTTTCATTAACCGGGTACGGCCTGTCGCGAACATCGGCTGCAATGATAACCGGCGCGTCGAAACGAAAAGTCAAAAAGTCCAAAAGTTGCTTTGAACGCTTGAATGATTGTTCGTCGTACCAGTCAAAGAGAACGATATAACCAAGAATTTTTTGCGCCACCAAATCCCACGCAAAATCGTAAGCGCGTCCGTTTGTGCCAATGCCGTATAAAAACAAAAACAGGTCGCCGCTGATCTTTAAGCTGCCAAAGATGATATCCTGGTCTGTGATGACCACGTCCTGGCAGATGGATTGAATAAAAGGCTGCTTTGCAGAGCCTTTTGGGCCGACAATGGCAATTTCTCCTATTCGTCGTTTTTCTTTTGGATATGTTGCTTCAAACATGTTGTTTTCAGTCCGGATCAAGTTTTTGTCTGATAATTAAAAGCTCTGCTTTCGATAGATAAACTTTATGAGATGTTAATGCTTTTGGGGAATGTGTGCGTTTGGGATAAAGCTCATCCATCGTTTCTACGTTTTTGCCACCATCACTCTCCTCCCGGGTGTGAGAAGTTCCATTTGTTTTACGCTTGAAAAAAGAAGCGATTCGTGAATAACCGTTGTGGCCGTTCGATTTTCCCGGTTCGATTCCCATAAAAAGTCCGGCATTGGCTGAATTGTTTTTTGCCGATTCGGGACTTCCCTCAATTAAGTAGCCCTTGTCAAGCAGCGACTTGACGTAGCCAAGAGCTTCGATGTCGTCCAATCCGCTTTCTTCAATTCCCTGCAAAATATTTTTTACGTCAGAAAAAATGTCCAGAAAATTATATTCCGCTTTTGTCAGGCTTGTGCTTTCGTTTGTTTTAATAGCTTGCAAAAGTGTATTCAATGAAGGCAACTGGCTGATCAATTGGCGCCATTGGTGGATGAGTTGCGTGCCTTTGATTAAAATATCATGGTTGTCTTCGTTAATCATTCGAAGACGATCGACCCTTTGCAGCGAAACCCAAAAACTGCCATCGAGCCAGGTGAGCATTTTTGTAAGTGCCTGGGAAGGGTCTGTTCTTTCAATATAAGCATCTATGACCAGGCCTTCATTTACGTAAACGCGACCTTCGGAGCCGCCTCTGGAAAGATAGATAATGGCGGATTTCTTCCCCAATTCCAGCGTTTGGATAAGATCAACCAGGTTCATTTCAGAAAGATGGCCCATGAAGCCATGCTTCAAACTGCGGCGGCTCTCTTCAATCAGTTCCATTTCATGCAGAATCATTTCAATCCTGGCTGCTACTTCATCAGGATAAAACGGTTTGGAAATGTAATCGTCTACACCCAGTGCAAGACTATTTATCCTGTCTTCCAATTCTACTTCGCGAGTCAATACAACGACAGGAATGTTATGGGTAGTCACATTGCTTTTTAGTTTTTCAAATAATTGTTTGCCGCTGTTCATGGGCAGTTGCCATTCTATCAAAATGATATGAGGCCTTGTCGTTTGACAGAAATTATATGCCTTTTGAATGTCTTGATATAAATGGACTTCAAAGCCTAAATCTTTGAGCATATCTATCAAGCTTTTGATCTGCGCGGTTTGGCGGTCAACGATTAAAATTTTATGTCGGCCATTGAGTTGCATTTCTTTTACCGGATGCTTAATCGGGATTTATGACTTTTATCTTGACGGTGAGGATATCTTGGATTTTATATGCTGATCGAAAAGCGAAAAGATGATCCTCTTTGAAGTGACTTCGTCCAATTGATTACAAATCTTGAGTCCTTCGTTCTTTTGTAAAAACAGTTGTGAACGAAGTTCTTCCTCCTGCAAATCTTCCATGTCGTCAGGGTGATAAAAGACAATTGTAGATGGTTTATGAAGCTTGCTTCGCAGAACATTTAACAAGTAATTGTAATAACTCCAATTTGTTTCCTTGGGATCGAAAACCAGAATATATCCCAAAACTTTTTTTGAAAAATATTCAACGAGCGGCGTAAATTCTTTTTTCACGGAAAAGCTGATAATGTTCAAATACTGATTACCTTTAAACGCTGCTGTTCCGTAGTAGATATCGGAAATGTCGGGCAAATCAACCGATGTTTTCAATGTGTCGTTTGCTGAAAGGCTGTCCACCAATTCCATACGGCTTGAATCATCCGTGCCGAGGACAAGAATAGAGCCTTTTGCTTTTTGAAATAATTCTTTTGCGACACGATCATCTCGTACGCTTTGTTCTTCCGCTTTCTCGTCCGGTTGTTCGGGATTTATCTCTTTTGTCTCAGATTGCTCTGGCAATCGAGGTTGTTCTTCTTCTGCTTCGAGAGGAGAGGTCTGATCCAGTCCAACCTCAAACAATGCATCTGCCGGATGCTTGGCCGGGTAAGCCATTTGAGGTGATTGGATTTCCGGCGAGGGTGTTTTCACGGATGAAGCTGCAAACGAGGATTTCTGTGGCTTTGCTTCCTGCTGTTCGGTTAAAAGATTTTGAAAGTCAAAAAATGAGTCTTTGGAAGAAGGTGCTTTAGCCTGTACGACTTGTTTTCCAGGTTTCGGCTCGGTTTTTCCAGTCTTCCAGATATCTTCTTCCACAGTCTCGGATTCATCAGGCGCTTTGTAATAAAAGCCGTTTTGATCGTCCGAAGCAGCCGTCTCGGATTCAATTTTGTGCGTTTGCGTGTTTTTAAATTGATTTTCTTCCTCATCCACGTATCCTGTTTTTTGATCTTGCCAGACAGGTGGAAGAGGAGAGGGTGTTGCATTAACTTCTTTTTCAAGGATTTTTGCCGATACAGGTTCCAACACTTCGTCAGCATCATTTTGGGGAACCGGTTCTCTGCTAAAATCACGCAAGATATGCAAAAACCCGAGTCGATAAAGTTTCAGGATACGGCTAAGGGCTGTGATCTCGTCTTCCTGGCATTCGTCGATAATACGTCCCAATGTGCGTTCACCATCGAACAAAGTCAGGAATTTTTTCAAATCAGGAGAAAGAGACTTTTTGCCCAGAATTTTTTTAAAATTTGATGTTGTTACCACCACCGCATTCAGGGACGGAAGTTGTTTCAACAGTTCTTCTCTTTGTTCCATCCTTTTCGCTCCCTCTAATAGTATCCCCATATTACTGATACTGATATCATCTTCTACATCGACATCCGTGAAAAGCATTGAAAAACGTCCTCCATGCCAGGACATCATTTTAAAAATTGCCTCTTCTTCACGCGAGCTGTTGGATACTGCATTTATCAGGCTTCCATTTTTAAAATAGACCTGACCGGTATTGCTGTTTTCGTTGTAAATACTCAGCACTCCGGTTTTTCGCTCGATGCCAAAAACTTCAATGAGGTCCGTCAGGTTTAAATCTTCCAGCCGACCTGAGAATTTCTTCTTTGCGATTGTCTCCTCAGCATTTTGTCGCTCCATTCTGGCGACCACCATGTTGACCCTTGCAATAATCTCTTTGACATGCATCGGTTTGACGATATAGTCTTTGGCGCCGAGTTTGAAGCTTTTCACACGGTTCCATACATCACTCTTTTGCGTAAGGAAAATTACAGGTACGTTGGCGTTGAGAGATTCCCGCTGGATTTGTTCCAGCAAATGGTAGCCGTCGATACTGGGCCCGGAAACTTCAGAGAGGATAACATTGTAGGGTTTAGTTTTAATTTTTTCGAGAGCTTCGTAGGCGCTGGTTGCTGCATCAACTTGATAATTTGCCTCGATAAAATTATCTTCCAGGATTTTTAAATTTTTGGGCTCTTTATCAACAATTAATATAGAATGCTTCTTCATCACATTTCCCCGCACAGAGAGAAAATACAGTTGCTTTTTAGAGGCAAAAAATGTATTTAAAAAAAACTAGCATGTCAAGGTATTTCTCAGCATGCAAATTTAAAAAGCCGGACACTTGCCGGCTTTTTAAAAATAAAAGAAAGACGAATTCTTATTGTCGGCTGCACCAGAGTCGGATTGCACAGAACTATATTCATTTAAATGAATATGCGCGAATTAACAGCTTCCCTCAGAATCGTTTGCACCAAGCGTACTTGTCGAATGAAAAGGATATCCGGGACAATACTGAACTAAAAATGAATTGCTTCTTTTATTCGCTGAAGCCGACT
>JAACEJ010000204.1 GCA_011682565.1 Actinomycetota bacterium
GAATTTGGATTATCTTTGTCCAGCAAAGCCGGGGAAGCAATAATGAGATGCCTTCCTGGTAACTGGTTAGCCAAAAGCGCCGAAATATAGGTTTTGCCTAAACCGACCACATCGGCCAAAAAGACGCCGCCGAATTCTTCCAAGATACGTTTGGCATTAATGACGGCCTGTTCCTGATATTTTAACTGCATAAAATTTGCAGGGAAATTTTTATAAAACAATTCTTCGTTAACGCTCAAATCTGCTTTGAAATATTCATACAAAAATTTAAGATAGAGCTGGTAAGGCGTAATCGAATCATCCAGATATGTTTTCGTTTTTATTACATCTACATAGTAATCGGAAATATCGACCGCTTCTTTCCAGAGCGCTTCAAATTTTTCTAAAGCGTATTTTACATCGGCGCTGTTCTTCAATTGTACATTAAACTCACGCTGAGCTACAAGCCCGGCTTCGGAAAAGTTACTGGAACCGGTGATGACATTGCCAAAATCGCGATCATCTTCCCGGTAACGGCTGATATACACCTTAGCGTGAACATTCCGGCTGGGATGTGCCTTAATTTCAATTTTCCCGGATTGAATAAATTCAACGAATTTTAAAATGCCGTCTTCTACTTCTTTGGCATCTGCGGAATTTTCGATTTCGGAAACCAGCAAATCGCCAAAATAATCTTTCACTTTGGCATGGGATTCAAAATCCGAATGATGCGCGGCTTCAATTATTTGAAATGTCTTTTTATCAAGACTAAGTCCAACGAGAATTCTTATTTTTTCTATATTCTCAAAGGACTTGTACAGAGACGAAAAAAACCGCTGGAGCGAAAATAACCGACTAAAATATCAAAATATTTAACATCTTTTAATATCGCTACAAAGCGGTCTAAGAGCGTAGAGTTTGATTCGTTTGTAAAAAACGTGAGATCCGTATTTACGTTTAGTTCAGACATTCACTGTATCCCCAATCGCATTGAAGACTTTTAATGAATACCCATCCTCGGAAGTATCCGATGGATGATATTCCACGATTGTTGCCACATCTTCCTTTTTCAATTTTTTTTCGGGAATGTTTCAAAGCAAGACGACTTCTTTAAATAATTCATGTTTCTTCATAACTGTTATTTAATTCCCCGCCGCCTGCATATCGGCAATGACGGCCAGCCGCTCTTCCTGGGTCATCTTGTGCCCGTTGAGGCCATAATATAAAATAAACAGGTAACAGACCAGCGGCAGGATATAGGACAGATGCAAACCCACAACCGGCGAATCCGCCAGCACGCCCTGCAAAATCGGCAGGATGGCGCCGCCGACCGGAGCCATGACCAGGATTCCGGCGGCCTTGATGGTGTACTCGCCCAGTCCCTCGATGGCCAGGGCAAAAATGTTGGACCACATGATGGAATTAAACAAGCCGGTCAACAGCATAGCCCACATGGAAACGGCGCCCGATGTGAGCACAGTAACGGCGAGGAGAACGCCGGCCGCCAGCGCGGCCCACACCAACACTTTTTCCGCTTTGATGACCTGCAAAATCGCCGAACCGGCAAAGCGGCCGACCATGAGGCCGCCCCAATAGAGCGGGATGTATTTTGCCGCCGTTTCCGCCGAAAAACCGGCGATGGAAGGCTCGCCCAGAAAACCGACGATAAAGCTGCCGATCGTCACTTCGGCGCCAACGTACAGCGTCAGGGCAATGACGCCGAGACGCAACTGCCGAAATTTCAGCACGTTTCCTTTGAGTTTTTTATTCCTGTCGTTTTCCATTGGCGTGGGCAGTTTAATAAAAAAGAAAACAAGGGCGATGGCAAAGGCAGCGATCGCCAGGCCGATGTAGGGGCCGCGCACGGTTGCGGCAGCCTGCTGATTTGAATCAAACTCTCCCAGGATAACATAAGCGCCCATGAGCGGCGCCAGCGTCGTTGCCAGCGAATTGACGCCCTGGGCGAAATTCAGGCGGCTGGATGCGGTTTCCGGAGCGCCCAAAATGGAAACGTAGGGGTTGCCGACAACCTGCAAAAAGACGTTGCCGGTGGCCATGACAAACAAGCCGAACAAAAACAAACCGTAAGAAACGAAATAGGCGGCCGGCAGAAACATCAGACAGCCGATGCCGACAATTGCCAAACCGAGGACGATGCCTTTTTTATAGCCTATTTTTCCGATGATGATGCTCGCCGGAATGGACATGGTAAAATAGGCCCCAAAGTAGCTGAACTGCACCAGCATCGTCTGGGTATAGTTCATATTGAAAATGCCCTTGAAATGAGGGATCAGAATGTCATTCAAAGAGACAATCGCACCCCACATAAAAAAGAGCGACGTCATTAAAGCAAAAGCCATTTTATAACCGTCTTTTTGTGACGGGGAATTCGATCTCGTTGCCGTCAGTGTGTTGTCCATTGTCATATCCTTTTCTGGTAAGAGTTGTCCGGTTCGGGTATTAAAAATTATAACCCCAATATAACTTGCCGTAGGAGTCAAGAGTACCTAACTTTGATATCACGCCTGAGCCCTTCGGTCAAGTTATCATTATCCCCCCACTACTTGTGTGCAAACCATTTTCTTTAATTTTAGAGATTACTTTTTCAATTATTTTTAGAAAGTTATTTATCTGTTCATCGTTGTATTCGGAATCGATTACCCATTTTAGATTTGTTTTTGCTGTTGCAAAAAAATCAAGTTTTTCTAAATTCGAGCGATAAAATTCAACTAGTTCTTCTGGATTATTTACTTTTTTGTTTATTTCTTCAAATCCTGTATAAATGCTCTGTTTAAATACGGACTCAGGTGGATAGCCAAAAAATAATCCTACAAATCCATTATCAGATTCAAAATTTAATGAAAATCCTTTTGAACCCCACCGAAGAAGTAATTTGTTTTTCTTTGCAAAAGAAAAAACTTTAGCAAATACCTTTAATCCATTTTCATCTAATGATTTTCTGAATTGTTTTTCATTAACTTTTGGAAGGGATCTAGATTCAATTTTTTGTCGGATAAATTCGTCTTCACCAACAACAACATCGCTTGATATTATTTTTTCTCCAGCTCTTGTAGTAAAGTATCTAAATTCTAAACAATATATATCTAACCCTTTTTTCCTGAGATATTGGGCGGTCTGTTTTATTTCTTTTGTAATCTCTTGAGCAACTATAACAAGTTTAGAAAATTTATTAAATGATACTTTTTCATCCGATTCATTTTGAAAATATTGTTGATGGTAATCTTCTAAACTTGTATCTTCACCAGAATAATTTTGATATATTTCATTTAATTGAGCGTAATCTAAATTCTCTATAAATGAAGCATACTCCAATAATTGGGCAATTGTATCTCGTGGAGTTTTGTTCCGTTTTAATTCCACTACAACAGTATTACCCGATTTATCGATTCCTAACAAGTCAATGAATGAATTTAAATTCGTAGTAATTTGGCGTCCGATATTTAATATTTTGCTACTCTCAAAAAAATATTCTGGATTAGTTTCGAGAAGATTCTCCAAATCAGATTCTCGATTTTCATCTTTAAATTTAATTTCTTTGTAGGAAATCATTTTCCCTTTTTCATCAAGAGTAAATAATCGCATTTTTTTATACATTTCCTAGGCTGTTATTTATTATTGCTTAATACTAATAGAACTAATTATTGCTCATTTCGGATTGTTTGCCATTTCAAATTCAAGCACACCACCGGCTTGAATATCATCAAAAGTAATATACGGATGATCGAGGCGGCGTCCATTCAAGCGGGCGGATTGAATATAAATGTTCTCCGCCGACGCATGTTTTGCCAGCACGGTAAAAGTTTTTCCATTGTCAAGGTGGATGTCCGTTCGCTCGAATTGGGGGCTGCCGAAATAATAGCGCCCGTCAATTCGATCAAGCCGGGAATGTTTTGCGGCACAGTGCCTTTTTTTCTTTATCGATTGAAACATAATGAAATTGGCGATCATAATCAAGTGCTTCACGATTGGTTTCTGAAGCGGCTCATATCGCTTTGTAAATGGTCGCAGGGTGTCATTCAGACGGAATCTTGTAGGCGAAACGCCGGAATTGGAATCTTTACTCGTTCGTCACGGCCTCTTTTGTCCCCGCATCCGGAATTCCCTGAGCTTGAAACCACCATTGAAAAAAATCCTTCATCGGCAAGGCACAGACGTTGTACCCCATCATGATACAATCCTCAAAACAGCCGTCCGAGTTATTGCCCAAGCTAGATACGTAAGACACCAAGTATTCGCCACCGCATCCTCAGATCGAGCCGGGGACGAAAGAATAAAATACACTTTATTGATCTTTCATTAAGAAATGACCCTCTGAACGAATGTCCCGCGAAGAACTTCCACACAAAACTTTAAACTCCCCCGGCTCGGCAATCCATCGCCTGGTTTTCACATCATAAAATGAAAGATGGCTTTTATCCAATTTGAATGTAACCGCTTTCGTCTCACCCGGCTTTAAGCTTACACGAGTAATCCCTTTCAGCACTTTCACTTCGCGATCCACGCTTGCTTTCATATCCTGCACATAAAGCTGCACCACTTCATCGCCGGCCATGTCGCCGGTATTTTTAACCGCAAGCTGCACCCTGACTGTGTCGTCAGCCGTTACCCGGGGCGGGCTGATGCGCAAATCGCTATATTCAAAAGTCGTGTAAGAAAGGCCGTGACCAAACGGAAACAGCGGCTCGATGTTCTGTTTGTCGAAATAGCGGTAACCAACGTAAATGCCTTCCCGATAGTCGGCGATCTCTTTCGTGCCGGGATAGGTTCCGTATGCAGGGGAATCCTGCCAGCGCTTCGGAAAGGTGAGCGGCAGTTTACCGGAGGGATTGACATCGCCGAAAAGAATGTCCGCCAGGGCGTGGCCGCCTTCCTGCCCGGGATAAAAGGCTTCGATGAGAGCGGGGACTTTATCGATCCACCCATTCATTAGGATGGGCGTGCCGTTGTTTAAAACGACCACCGTGTTTTTGTTGGCGTCCGTAACCTGATCGATTAATTTCAGTTGATTTTCCGGTAGTTCCAATTGGTCGCGGTCAATGGCTTCACCCTCCATGCCCTCGTTCAACCCGACGCATAGAACGACAATGTCGGATTCTTTTGCCAACTGAACTGCATTTTGCAAATTTTCACTTGTGTCTCGCGGTGCAAAGCCGAATTTGCAAAGAGAACTGCCGATATTTTCATAAAATTCAATTTTCAAATCATAGAGCCGTCCGGCTTGGAATTTATAGGGGACAATTTTAAATTTTCCGGGTTTGGAATCAATCCAGTAATCGAGAATTTTCCTGCCGTCGAGATACAAACGCACACCATTGTCCGATTGCACGCCGACATCATACCAACCATTGCCGGGGGATTTCAGTTTGCCGGTCCAACGGGCCGACCATTTGTCGAGATTGATCACGCCCGGTTGTGGCGATCCGGGAGGTCCTGCATTACGATCCCGGCCAACACCCCAGCCATCGTCCCTGCCGCCGCCATAGCCCCAGTCGAAATTGACTGCCTTTTCAATCCGCGTGAGCACCGGCTCGCCTTCAAGATCGCGATTGTTGAAATATTCGGCGTAAATACCGGGACGGCCGTCCGGCAACAAGTAATCATCTTCGGGAGCAACAGGCAACTTTAACCTCTCTTTCTGGAATCCTCTTTCAAATCGTACGGTAACCTTGGACCCCACTTTTTCCCGAATGCCCTGTAAAGGCGAAACGCCGTAATGGCCATCCAGGGCGCCGCTGCCGGCGCCTTTCATCCGTGCCACATCGCCGTTTGGGCCGATGACAGCGATGGATTTAATTTTATCCCGGTGCAGCGGTAAAAAATGACTTTCGTTCTTTAACAGGACGATACTCTTTTGCGCCGTCTCCAGAGCCAGCGCCCGTCGCTCCGGCGTATCAGAGACGCCTCCATAATTCCCGCTCGATTCGTCAAAGAGTCCGGCTTTGAACATGACACGAAGCAAACGGCCTACTTTATCGTCCAGCATCGATTCCTTTACCTGTCCGTTTTGAATCGCTTTTAAAAGTTTTTCTCCATAATATTTATCTGTGGGCATTTCCAGATCCAGACCGGAATTAGCCATTTTAACGGTGGAACGAGCGCCGCCCCAGTCGGTGACCACAAAACCGGTAAAGCCCCATTCCTTTTTTAAAATATCCGTGAGCAGGTATTTATTCTCGCAGCACCACTCTCCATTCACTTTGTTATAAGCCGCCATAATAGACCAGGTGTCGGCCTCCTGAACCGCAGCTTTTATGGCCGGCAGGTAAATCTCCCGCAGCGCCCGTTCACCGACTTTAACGTTCACGTCAAAACGGTTCCATTCCTGATTATTGGCGGTCATGACTTTTGTACAGGTAATCACCCGCTTGCTTTGTACGCCTTTCACATACGCGACAGCCATGCGTGACGTCAGATACGGATCCTCGCTGAAAAGCTCAAATGCCCGACCGCCGAATGGGGTGCGAATAATATTGATCATCGGCGCCAGCAGCATATTCCTTCCTTTGATGCGGGTTTCTTCGCCAAGGTTTTCCGCCACCCGCCGTATGAGGTCGGTATCAAACGTCGCCGCCATATTGATCGTGGCCGAATAATTGGTCGAGGGACCGTTAACGTTCGGCCCCAGCGGCCCGTCCGTCATGA
>JAACEJ010000205.1 GCA_011682565.1 Actinomycetota bacterium
GAACCAAAATTCGTGAAAAAGTTTACAATTTTTCAAACTCGTTTTTACTATTTATTTTACCGGGGAAAAGGCAGGTTGCAATTATTTTTACTTTTGTCCTTCTGCTCCAATTTTATGGCCTGAAAGTTTTTCACCGTGTCCTTGATAAGCGATCAAATTCGGGTTTTGAGTTTATTGCGTTTTTTGTTACCAGAGTGTATTCCCGGCTTCTTGCTTTCTTTTTCATTAAATCAATAGATGTTGTGTTTGTTTTTATTCTCTGGCTGTTGGCGCTGCACTTGTTGCAATTTGATGGTGCGTTTCAAATTGCACTGGTTGCCGGGCTCGGCATCTTAACGCCAATTTTTGGGATGTGGCTGGGTGGGCTGTTCCCCTTGTTCTATTTGCAAACGTCTGATAACATGATTGTACAAATCGTTGGTGTGATTATCACTTTAGCAGTGATATGGCTTTTCCGTCATATTGTAATTCCCCGGGAACAGTTTTGGGATATAAATCGCAGAACAATTCTTGTTCTTTTGGCAATCGGATATTTGTTTGGGAATGTTGTCGGGCTTTTTATTATTGTACCCCTTTTTGTGTTCGTTCGTTTTCTGGTCGGTACATTTCTTCAGGGGAAACCGCTTTACCATAAAATTCAAAAAGAGACCCTCCCGGTTTAACATTACTTGATTCTTTGCCACGGATTTCTTAATTTTCCGCATCCGCAAGAGAGGCCGAAAAGCGGTAATCTTTATAAAATGAGTTTTTAATTCAGGGAAATAACCGGAATGAATGACGATCTATTTACAAAATATACGACCATCGCTTTTCAGGGCGCACACTATGCTTTCAGTGAAATCGCAACGCACCAATTTTTTGGTAATGATGTTAAGGTACAGCCGTGCCGAACCTTCGAGCAGGTTTTTACTTCCGTAAGCCGGGGAACGGCTCATTACGGGATTATCCCCATCGAAAATTCTCTCACCGGCAGCATCCATCGCAACTATGATTTATTGCTGGAGCATGATCTTAGAATAGTGGGGGAAGTTTTTTTACGGGTTGCACAGCATCTCATTGCTAACAAAGGGATCGAACTTGACGATATTAAAACGATATATTCTCATCCTCAAGCTCTGGAACAATGCCGCAAGTTTTTAACGTCTCTTAAAAATGTCGAGGCTGTGGCCAGTTACGATACGGCGGGAAGCGTTAAAATGATCCGTGATAAAAATATGAGAGAGGCCGCAGCCATTGCCAGCAAGTGGGCTGCTCAGGATTACGGCATGCAAATTCTAAAGGAGGAGATTGAAGATATACCGGAAAACTTTACCCGGTTTCTGGTTTTATCTCTCAAAGAATCGAATGCGGAAAATGTCAACAAAACGTCTGTTGTTTTTTCGATGAAAAATATACCGGGCGCTCTTTTCAAGGGGCTCAGTGTATTCGCTCTCAGGGATATCGATTTGTTGAAAATTGAGTCCCGGCCTTTGCGGGGACGTCCCTGGGCTTATATTTTCTATCTTGATTTTGCCGGTCACATGGGCGAGGAACGCTGCAAAAATGCCATCCGCCATTTGCAGGAAATTACCAGTTTCCTGAAAGTGCTGGGATCTTATCCGTCCGGCAATTCACAGAAGCAATCCAAAACCGAAAAGTAGATTATTGGAAATTGAAAAATATGAAAGAGGAGTTTTACGAAATGAGTGATAATAACGAATCTGGAAAACTTGGTATTTTAGTGGGCGGCGGCCCGGCACCGGGATTAAACGGCGTCATTTCGGCGGTGACTATAGAGGCCCGACGCAGGAAATTAACTGTCTATGGAATTTATGAAGGCTATAAATGGCTGGTGCAGGGGGATGAGGAAAAGTTTAAGGAACATGCAAGAGAATTGCGCATTAAAGATGTTTCGCGTATCCATTATTCCGGCGGTTCTATTTTAAAGACCTCGCGCACAAGTCCTGCAAAAGTGGAAAACGGCGTTGAAAACAGTGTGAAAAATTTGCAGAGCCTGGGAATAAAATACATGGTTACGGTTGGCGGCGATGATACAGCGTATGGCGCCAGCGAAATTGCCAAAGCAGCAAAAGGAAAAATTAAATTCGCGCACGTGCCCAAGACAATTGATAATGATTTACCCTTGCCCGATGAGATTCCCACCTTTGGATATGAGACGGCGCGTCACCACGGGACAGAACTGGTTAAAAATCTGATGGAAGATGCGCGCACAACAGGTCGCTGGTATATTGCTGTTGTTATGGGCAGGCATGCCGGCCACCTGGCTATGGGCGTAGCAAAAAGTGCAGGCGCAACTTTGGCTATTATCGGTGAGGAGTTTGGCAGAGAAGGAGAAATTAAAATTTCCGAAGTGTGTGATGTCTTTGAAGCTGCTATTTTGAAGCGGCGTGCAATGGGACATAACCACGGCGTCCTCGTTATTGCCGAAGGTGTAGCGGAACGGTTCAATGAAAAGGAACTGGAAAATATCCCCAATCTTCGTCTGGAACGCGACGGTTTTGGCCATCTGCGGCTTTCCGAAGTCCCATTGGGAAAGGTCATCCAGCAGGAGATTAAACAGCGCTTTGAGGACAGAAATGATAATCTGACGCTTGTTGAAATAAATATCGGTTACGTTTTGCGCTGTGCCGATCCGATTCCCTTTGACCAGGAGTACACAAGGGATTTGGGCTATAATACGGTTCGATACCTGCTCAGCGATCATCCTAAGCACCAAAAGGATGCAATGATTTGTGTGAAAAACGGCGGATTGAATCCATTACCGTTTGAAGATATGCTCGATCCGATATCGCATAAAACCCGTGTTCGTTATGTCAATATAGAGAGCGAAGGCTTTAAAGTCGCGCAAAGTTATATGGTGCGTCTGGAAAAACGCGATTTGGAAGACAAAACATTGCTCCCCAAATTAGCGGAGGCAGCCAAATTGTCCCAACAGGGATTTATTGACAGATATGGCTATCTGACGGAGTGATTTTTTATCCGTCCTCTTGGAGAAAGTAATTTCGTGCAGCGATTTATCTTGAAATGTTTAGTCATCTTGCTCGTGGTTTTTCTTCCAATTGGGGTTGTTTCTGCCCGGCAGCAGAGCGGCCTCGAAAAGGAACTGGCCGCGGATATCAGTGACCACCGGCTGGATGATTTTTCTCTCATTCAGGCTGCCTTTATTCTTTCCGGGGCTACTGAAGAGGATAGCCTGAAATATTATGAGAATTGGTATAACCGGCTCGTCGAGACGATCTCTCGTTTTAATTTGGATGACTTTGATCGCATCGGCTCGGCGGGTAAGGTATTTTCCTATTTGCACAGTACCTGGCTGCGAAAATACAAGGAAAAAGCCACCACGCTGATTGATGTTGTGCGTGAAAAGCGCTTCAATTGTGTGGCCGGAACCATTCTCTACAACCTGGTTTGCAATGATCTCGACATGCCCACCGAAGCCTTTGAAACACCGACGCATACCTACACTATCTTTCCAAATTTTACCGAGCAGATTACGGTGGAAAACACCAGCCCCATGGGCTTTAATATTATGAAAAATCTGCGCGAATATTCCCGTTACCTTTTGCGCTTTTATCCGCAAAAACAAGCTCTGCACGTTGGCCTGGACCGGATTTATGCTTACGAAAATTCAAAAGGCAGGGAAATTAATAACACCGAACTTTTGGGATTGCTCGCTTACAATCGCGCTTATTTTGCCGTCCAGAAAAAAGATTATGAAACGGCCTATCACTTTGTACGCCTGGCGCAGAGTTTTAACAAAGACTCGCGCTCTAATGTGAATTTTGAAATCGGCCTTTATTATCGCTGGGGAAAGAAGCTTTTTAATGAGAAAAAGTTTTCCCGGGCGTTTTGGATTTTTGCAGATGCTTACTCCCGCTATTGGGAAAACAAAGATTTTGCTTACAATTGCAAATCTTCATTTTTTGGCGCTTTGCGTACAAATTGGGCGAGAAAAGACTGGCAAAGCAGCAACAAAATGACAGCGAAAATGCTGGATTTGGATTTGCTGGAAGATCAGGACTTGGGCCGTTTGCAAAACATTTTGCAGAGTTGGGGGAAATATTTTTATCAATTGAAAATGCGCCGCGAATCCAAAGATGTTCTGGTTTATCTCGATCGCATAGACCCCGGAAGCCCTCAAACGAATGCTTTTAGAAAAGCTGTGGAAAATTTAAAGTAAAGATGTACTTGGGAATTGTCGTGGCACAAGGCAATACAAAATCTCCGATAACGCAGATTCTTATTGAAATCTTGTTTCAATTGTATTATATTTTAGTAATGGTTCAATTTATTTGGAGATCAAATGGCTAATCTGGCAGAAATGCTCGAGCAGGATCTTGAAGAAGCTTTTGAAGTGAAAGATAAAAAGTCACTTCATCGATTCGTCGCTTCTTTAACAGAAAATATTGTTCAAAAAAGCGCTTTTGACCAACATATCACCGAGCTTAAAAGTGACGTTAAAATCCTTGCCGAGACAATGAAGAAAGGATTTGAAGCTATTGATAAGCGTTTTGAGGCTGTCGATAAGCGTTTTGAAGATTTGTACCGTTACATGGATAAGCGGTTTGAATCAGTTGATAAACGCTTTGAGGACATGAACAGTCGTTTTGAAGATATGAATAAACGCTTTGAAGATATGGGTAAACGCTTCAATATGATGTTTACTTTTATGAATTTGGGTTTTGGTATTATCATTCTCCTGACAATTCTTTTCAAGTTCTTACAGTAAAATATTTTCTCTCCTGCAGAAACCAAAATACGCGAAAGTTTCATCATTCCTGCCTGTCCTTAGGATGCCACAACGCCTGTACCGGTACTGCTTGCAGCTTGGTTCCCAGGGGAACAATTTCCTGACCTGTGTATATAACAATCCCGCGGATAAATCGATCCCCCAGCGCTTCTCTTAATTCAATCAAACCCTTCAAATCTTTGCTATTCACCCCAGTGGAAGACTTGACCTCGATGGCGACGATTTGGCCTCCTCTATTCTCAAGAATAAAGTCGACTTCTTTTCCCGCTGCGGATCGATAAAAATAAACTCGAGGCTGAATCTTGCTCCACTCGGCTTGTTTGAATAGTTCTTGCATAACAAAATTCTCGAGTACTTTTCCCAACATCATTGGATCGCGTCGCAAGCGGTTTTGGTCTGCATCCAGGAGATGACATAATAACCCTGTATCAGTTAAGTAGATTTTTGGCATTTTTACAAGTCGTTTGCCAATGTTTGTAAACCATGCCGGGAGCCGTTTGACCAGAAATGTTGCTTCCAGAAGTGACACATATCTTTTCAACGTCATCAAAACTAATCCCGAGTCGCGAGAGACATTACTCATATTCAGGAGAGAGCCTGAACGAGATGCCAGGAGCATTAAAAGGCGTGGGAGTTCTTGTATCCCTTCTATTCTGGAAAAATCTCTTATATCTCGTTGCAAAATGGTTGTAATATACGAATTAAACCATGAATTGCGTTGTTCATCTGACTTGAATTTTTGGATTTCCGGATATCCGCCCGTTATTATTGTTCGCAACAGGTCATTGAAAGAATATTGTTGAATACTTTTTTTGAAAAGGGATTTGGAGAATAAAGAATCAATAAAATTGGTTTGAAAGCCTTGCAATTCATCACAGGAAAATGGCCATAATGTCAGGATTTCCATTCGGCCGGCCAGAGAATCGGCAAGTTTTGGCAGCATGAATATATTGGCGGAGCCGGTTAATAGAAATTTGCCGCTTCGCCGATCCTGATCAATGATTTGCTTGAAAGCCAGAAATGCGTCGGGAACTCGCTGAATCTCATCCACAATGAGTGGATTTTTAAAATTTGATAAAAATCCTAATGGTGGATCCCTTTTAAGTGAGTTCATGACCGTATAATTATCCAGTGTGAAATATTCAAAATCCATTTGTTTGGAAATCCATTGTGCCAGGGTACTTTTGCCCGTCTGCCGCGCGCCATTCAAAAGTACGATGGGCGCAGTAGCTAATGCATCCAATAGCTTTTTAGTTATATTGCGATGAATAAATATAAACATGTCCTTGTGAAAAATTAACATCTGCTGTTAGATGTTTTAACAGTTACTGTTAAAACATCAATATTTTTATTAAAATCAAGCAAAAATTACAAAATTGAAAAAAACAGTAACAAACTAATGCCGGTTGAATGGGAAATCATGGAGGCGATTTGGGAAATTGGCGGAGCACCTTCTGTGCGGGAAGTGTTGGAGCACGCCTTTCCAAATGGGGAAAAGGCTTACACTACTGTACAAACGATTATGAAAACGCTGGAGAAAAAAGGTTAAAATTCTACCATGCACACCAGCAGGAACAACACTTTTATCTGCTAATAATATAATACAAAAGAGAGTCATTCCAGTCGAGTCATTTTTTCATTATTTTCCATCGAGCATTATAAATTTCACCCCCTGCTTCTCACCCACCAAATAAAAATTAAATACAGCAGCCACAAAATGACAAACAACTTCATCCCCAGCCAGAGCGTTTTACCGCTTTCATGCATGGATTTTTTAAACGCTCCTTCCTCAAAGAGTTCTCCGCTAATAAGGAGCGAAAAAGCTTTGCTCGCAACAACCGCAACCAGAATAATAAATAAAAGGC
>JAACEJ010000206.1 GCA_011682565.1 Actinomycetota bacterium
GAAAGGAAGTTTATCAACAAGAGTACGAACCCGATCGCCAACTTTTTCAAAACTTATGCCGCCGCGAGCGCTGCGAAACTGTTGCTTGCGAAAGGCAATCATGAGTTCCATAAAAAATAATTCATCAAATTTTAAGCGGCGCTGAGCATGCGAGAGCATGGCAAAATTTTCCGGGAAATGGATATTTTGCAGAGCCTGAGAAATCGGCATCAGCTTTAGGCGCTCGATGATTTCATCGGGAATATCTTCCTGCACTTTTGTCGCATAGGATTTTAGCAAACTCCTGATAACGCGGCGGAATCCCCGGCTGTCCAGACCGACCTTTGTTAGTTTTTCATTGGATGGGTACATTGGAATAATCTTGCCGGTGTTGATAAATTCACCTTCGGCATCATCGCCCAAACGGTCGAATTCCGGATGCGTCATTTGGAACCCGCCGTAAAAGGTGACCTTGCCGCTCAGGGCAAGCCACTCACCCACCTTGAAAATCCTCAACCAGTATGTCAACTTGGAAAACCACACACAGGTCAAAATCGATTTGCCATCCGTACAAATAAGCAGAAAACGGTTTCGTCTGCCTTTTTTAATACCAAAGCGCAAAACCTTGGCAACAACGGTGACTTCCTGATCCTCTTTTAACTGGCTGATCTTGACAATCGTCGATCTGTCCAGATAGCGGCGCGGAAAGTAATAGAATAAATCACCTATTGTGCTTATACCCACTGTTGCCAGGGCAACGCCGCGCTTCGGCCCAATATTTTGCAGCCGTTCAACGGGCTGATCCATAAAGCTGTTTATCGTAGAATCAGGCATTGGCTACATTTTCAAAGAACAATAAAATTACCATCGCGTAAGAACAGTGAATTCGAGTTTTTTTTCCCCATTTGCGGGTACCGGCGCTTTGAATTCCACTTTCTCTGCATCTTTTTTTAAAATCGGCGGCGTTGGGCCGATGAGTTCCCAATCACCCCAGAAATGTTCCAGCACATGGATCACAACTTGCTTGTCTTTATGATTCCGCAGTATCACCTGTATTTTTTGCTGACGGCTTCTCTTGCCCAGTTTCTTGTCACTCAGGATCGTACGCTCGCCAACAAGATCAAAAGCATTGCCGAGTGTGATTTTAACTTTTTCATCTTTTGGCGTGTGATCAATATTGTCTTCACCGATGAACTCCTGAGATTGATCCTCATCCTGTTTGTAAACACGAAATTTTCCTTTGGGAAGAGGGATACCGAGACCGGTCGCCTTGTCGTTTTTAAACTGCAAATCAACGCTTACTTTTTTATCATTGGCTAAACCGTCATACGTATAAATCTTTTTCACTTTAACTAGCGCCGGTTCAAACAGTGAAAGCTGCTTGATCTGGCGATCTCGGATTGTTGCCGGCCGCTGCAATGTGTATAGATGATACTCAAAAAAAGCTTTTTCCTGAAAAGGCGGCGCCATTGCGGATAAAGCCTCAACTTTGGGCATGGTATTATACGTCCTGCGCTCTTTTTTTGCCTTGTGCACATCGCCGGCAACGAGTTTTACTTTTGCATTTTGATATGTCGCGCCGGATTTATTCTCAATAGAGACCCAGCCGCTCAGTTCAATTTCCGTATCATTCCGATTCGTCACGGCGACATATTCCGCGTGCCAGTTCATACCACGTGTTAAATAACTGATCTCAGATTCCTGCTTCCCTCCTTTTTTGCTGTTTAAAAGCCATACCAGTGTAGGCCGCGTCAGCAAGCCTTCGGGCAGCGCGGGAAACTGAATGTTCTCCAAAACCGCAGCCTTGACAACCGTAACAGAGCCATCCTCGTCTTGCAGGATAACATCCCCGGAGGTAGTATTTAACAGCTTGCCTTTGAAAACACGGCCGTCTTTTGTTGAAGCAACAATCTGTTGATCAATATATTTTTGCAACAATCGTTCAGTCCCAACCAGATCATATTCAAAATTCTGTTCCAGCAAATCAACATCATCGGGATTGGACAGGGATTTGAAATGAACCGAAGTCGGATCAATTTTAGCCGCAACATCGACAAAGCGAAATTCCTGGATGCCCTTTTTCAGTTGAATGGTTCGCGCCTCGCGGACAAGCGCCAGATTGTTATTATAAACTGTAACCGCCACCTTGGGCTCGTCTGCTCGTATAATTCCGACGGCAAGAAAAATGATAAGAAACAAACTCGTTTTTAATTTCACAACTTGCCCCTTTCAAAAAATGAATTTTTCCAGGAGTACAATCCCCTTATGGATTGCAGAATCATGCAACGCATGAAGGCGATATACTCCTATGATTACCATTAAATATTGAGCGGATACCGGATTTTTATGATAAAATTCCTGTCTCTTTTAATTTAATTGTTTGCGCTCTTTACAAGAAAATCCAGATTTTCCTGTAGTTTGTTTAATTTGGACTCGAAATTTTCCTTTTTGTTTCTTTCTTTTTCAATCACATCCTTCGGGGCACGGCTAATAAAATTATCATTTGTTAATTTCTGATTCAAGCCTACGACTTGTTTTTCAAGTCTGGAAATCTCCTTTTGCAGCCTGCTTTTTTCCACTTGAATATCTATAAGCTCTGCCAAAGGCATATAAATTTCGATACCCTGAACCACATCGCTGGCAGACAATGCCGGCCGCTCGGCATTATACCAAAGGCTTCCGATTCGCGCCAGCTTCTTTATCTCATTCTCAATATCGCTGAGAAAAGTAAGCCTTTTTTCATCGTGTGTATTAATAATTAAATCCGCTTCCTTTGAAGGGGGTACATTCATTTCACCGCGAATGTTTCGCACAGAACCGATAATTTGCTGCAAGAGAACCATTTCCCGTTCAACTTTTTTATCGATCCATTTTTTATCGTATTGCGGATAGGGTTGATTCATAATTGTTTTTGGCGTCGATTGCTCATGCATTGCATCCGGAATAGACTGCCATATTTCTTCGGTAATAAAAGGCATGAACGGATGAAGCAAACGGACAATATTTTCCAAAACATAAACCGCAACAGAACGGGCAATTTGCTGAGCGCGAGGATTCTTTTCATCGTATAAGCGCATTTTTACCAGTTCAATATACCAGTCACAGAATTCAGTCCAGATAAAGCTGTAGAGCGCATGGGTCGAATCGTTCATTTTAAACTCGTTCAAGGCTTTGTCCATCACTGAGGCAGCACGATTAAGACGGCTGATAATCCAGCGATCGGCCAACTCTAACTCGTCTTTATCAATATCATCCAGCGATAAAAGCGGCTGCTCGTCGTCAAGATTCATAAGGACGAAACGAGCCGCATTCCACAACTTGTTGCTGAATTTTTGTCCCAATTCAACCAGCGTGTGATCAAATTGAATATCTCCACCGAGCGGCGTAAGATAGACCATTGTCAGGCGAACAGCGTCGGAACCATAAGCGGGGACGCCGTCTTTATAAGACGGGTTAACTTTTGCAAATTCACTAACCACCTCTTTTTCCGCACCATTAATAAGCCAAAGCGGATCGGGAGAATTGCCCAGGGATTTGGACATTTTGCGATTTTGCAGATCACGAATCATGCCGTTGAAATAAACATCTTTAAAGGGAATATCACCCATAAATTCGAGGGAGGCCATAATCATCCGCGCCACCCAGAAAAAGATAATATCCGGCCCGGTAACAAGAGTATCGCTGGGGAAAAACTTTTTCAGATCGGGAGTTTCTTCCGGCCAACCAAGAGTGCTGAACGGCCAGAGCCAGGAGGAAAACCAGGTGTCGAGCACATCCTCATCCTGATGGAGATTACTGCTTCCGCAAACCGAGCATTGGGCCGGTGTTTCTCTCGTAACAGTGATATGATCTTTTTCGCAATACCAGACGGGAATACGGTGTCCCCACCATATTTGCCGGCTGATGCACCAGTCACGAATATTCTCCATCCAATAAAAGTATGTTTCTTCCCAGTGTTTGGGATGAAATTTTATTTTGCCTTCGCGAACAGCTTTTATCGCCGGTTCTGCCAAGGGTTTCATTTTGACAAACCATTGTGAAGACAAAAGCGGTTCTATAATATCGTGTGACCGGTAGCAGCGCGGGACGGCAATTTTTTTCTTTTTCTCTCCGCGCAAAAGACCGAGCTGCTTGAGATCTTTAAGAATTTGTTTTCTCGCTTCAAATCTGTCCAGCCCCCGGTATTTTCCGGCATTCTCATTCATGCGCGCATCGGAACCGATGACCGCGATTTGTTGCAGATTATGACGCAGGCCGACCTCAAAGTCATTGAAATCATGGGCGGGCGTAATTTTCACTGCACCGCTGCCGATTTCAGGGTCTGCATGTTCATCCGCTATAATCGGGATTTCGCGATTTGTAAGGGGCAAAAGAACCGTTTTTCCGATTACATTTTTATAGCGTGCATCATCAGGATGAACAGCCACAGCCGTATCACCTAGCATTGTTTCCGGCCGGGTCGTAACAACGACAATTTCGCGGGAACCATTCTTTAGCGGATAGGCAATCTCCCAGAAACCTCCGGTTTCTTCTTCAGCAGTTACTTCATCATCCGCCAAGGCAGTGTGGCACTTGGGGCACCAATTGATAAGACGGCGGCCTTTGTAAACGAGTCCCTTTTCATACAAGCTGACAAAAACTTCACGCACTGCCTTGGACAGCCTGTCGCTCATGGTAAAGGCTTCACGGTCCCAGTCACATGCAGCACCCAATTCACGTAGTTGTTTGAGGATAATTCCGCCATACTTTTCTTTCCATTCCCACACAAGTTGCAGGAATTTTTCGCGACCATAATCATTACGGGTTTTGCCTTCTTTTGCAATTGCGGCCTCCACTTTATTTTGCGTCGCAATACCGGCATGATCGGTTCCCGGCATCCACAATGTTTCAAAACCCTGCATCTTTTTCCAGCGAATCAACAAATCCTGGATGGTGTTATTCAAAATATGTCCCATCGTCAACATACCGGTTACATTGGGAGGCGGGATCATTATAGTGTAGGTTTTTCTTTTCGAGTTGACATCGGCGTGAAAAAGTTTGTGATCTTCCCAATACTTGTACCATTTCTTTTCAACGGCTGACGGGTTATAAACTTTTTCCAGAATTTTTTGACTCATTTATTTCCTCAGTTTCACAATTTTTCGGTTTATAGTTTAGCTTTGCAAGGCCAGGCTGAAAGCTGTCGTAAGCTTTAAAATATCCTGGTTGGCTTTTTCCAGACGTTCGGCTAAATGCACTGCAATGTTTCTCAAAATAACATAACCGATTTCTTTATCAGACTCGCAAAGAGCAATGAGGTCTTTGCGTCGTATAATGCCGACGGAACAGCTTTCAAGTGCTTTAACGGTGGCGGATCGCCGACTCCCCTTGCGCAGAACAGCCATCTCGCCGAAATACGGCGCGTTCTCTGACCGCAATTGGATCAACGACTTGTCCCGCGTGTTCACATCTCCGCGGCCTACCATGAGCGTTAAACTCTTGCTGACTTCGACACTGCCGTGCAGCAACACAAAAAGCTCCTCTCCCCTCTCTCCCTCTTTTGTAATCTGCTCACCTTCATTAAATTCTTTCTCAATGAGGATATTCTCAACCCGATGCAACTGATCAGACGTGAGATCGGCAAAAATTGGAAATCTCGAAAGCTTTTGTTTCGCGATTTCATTTTTTAAAGGATTTTTCTTTTTCAGCGACATGTTCAATTAACGACTATCTTTTGTTTGCATGAACGACCGACAACTTGCAGACAAACTTTACGCATACATCAAGCGTCCCTTTGGCTGCGGAATTGCTCTGCCTGACTCTTTTGCTGTTTCAATCCATTCTGATATTATGATTTCAGCATTGCTTAGAGTCTCTCTATATGTTTTGCCGTCAGCCATACAGCCTGGTAGTTCCGGTACTTCTGCTATGAAAGACTTGTCCTCATCACTCCAGTATATTATGATTTCATATTTGGTTTTTATATCTATTTCCCTCTCGTTGATCCATATTCCAAAATAATATTCCTTAGCTGCTTCACCCTACAAGTCGTTCCCCTCGCTCTTTTTGAATGTATAACTAATACTAATATTTGAAATTTATCTTTGCAATGACATATTGCTATTCATACCAATAGTTAACTTAAACACCTTAAAATTTGAGGTTTTTTAATGTTGATTCCTATATTTTTTTAAAACAAAATTTACTCCCTTCGCACCACTATAAAGTTCAACATTCGTCATTGGTTTATATGAATACAGTTCTATAAATGCCTCATGCTTTGAAGTATATGGATTCAAGTATGGAATTTTTAGAAAATAATGATCTTTTTGTTTTTCATCAGACTCATCTTCCATTAATTTAAACAATTTTTCTGTCCAATCTGGGATTTGCATATCTCTGCCCTGAGATATAGTAGACAATATTAAATTGTTGTGGTTTCTTAATTCAATTAGAAGCTCAGGCACTGGTTGGTTGCTTAAATTTTTAAGATGATATTTTTTATAATATAGTTCTTGTAGTTCAATTTCTTCCTTCCCTTGGAATAATTTAACATGTATTTTATCAGCAAGAAAATGAAATGATTTTTTATCAAATATTTTTGTATTTACAATTTCTATACATTCTACGATCGGTGTTTTCTT
>JAACEJ010000207.1 GCA_011682565.1 Actinomycetota bacterium
TCCAAAGCCTTTTGCCGAGATCATATGATGCAGGAGTTCCAGTTTTTGATCTAACAGATGAAGAGTTAAATGCAACTGGACCAGTACTTGATCAGCTAAAAGAAAAACGGAATGTATTTAATGAACTATTTAGTAATTTTGCTAATCAAATCATAATTATTTCAAGATATGTTTAATTCATTAAAGCTTTTTGAAAGAAATATAGAAGAATCTTCTCAGCTACTTGCATTATTCGAATATACGAATCAGCATCTGCCCAGCATGAACTTCAGTGATCTACTTAGAGCGCATTTTGTTTACTCTGTAAGTGCGTTTGACAAGTTGATTCATGACCTAATAACAATAGGCATGGTTGAGATATTTTTAGGGAAAAGACCTGCGACACCAAAATATTTATCTGAAGGCATATCTTTGGAAATACATAATAAAATATTTGAAGCAACAATACCCCCTAAAGAATATTATTTTGAATCTGATGTGAAAAAAAAATTAAGTTTTATGTCTTTTATAGATCCAAATAAAGTCGCTGATGGGCTTAGTTTAATATGGCAAGAGCCACACAAATGGCGGCACATTGCATCTCGCATGGAGGGTGAATTGCAAATTGTAAAAACCACATTAAAAACAATTTCTGCAAGAAGAAATCAGATTGTACATGAGGCAGATATAGATATGGTTACAGGCCGAAAGTACCCCATTGAAAAAACAGAAACGAAAGATGTAGCCAATTTTATATTAAATTGCGGCAGGTCAATTTATGAAAATGTGAATATACAAAGACCAACAATGGTATCAAGCTGACTGCTAACAGCGCGGCGTTTTTTCAAAATCAGTGCCCCGCATAAAGATTGGTAGTATTTGATCGCCCTGGGATTCCTATCCCAGGACGCAAGATAAATTAGGGCTTCTGCCCTCCAATATAATCAAAAAAGTGAAATGTGAGACATTTCAAAATCTAACCTGATCAAACAACAATTTATTTTTGGGCCTGCACAATCATTCAATGGCTTTGTATTTTTAAGGAAGAGAAATATTTTCAAATCGTCATCGACAGCTTAAAATACTGTGTCGAGAACTTGGATGATCATAGTGTCATTCGAATTGACAAGAACATCTTGTTTTCGTAGCCTATTGGGGCAGAAGCCCTGCTCTATTTTATGCCCTGGGAAGGGATTCCCAGGGCGATCGAATTCGTTTGCGCATGAATGAGTGATTTATCATAAATAAGGATCAATCCTTTCCGATCTTTTCATTTCTGCTTTAATTTTGAGGCCGAATCATCGTGATATTCAAAAATTTGCATAACAAAGTTTCAGATAAATTGTTTCTGCTTATCCCTGCCCTTGCTTTTATTTTCTTGTGGAGTCAATGCAGTAAAAATATTTCTGATGAAAAGCACTTTACAGTGGCAAGCTATTATTTCCCAAACTACCATGTCGATCCGCGCAATGAAGAAATCCATGGCAAAGGGTGGAGTGAATGGGAACTGGTAAAGGCCGCCCGGCCCCGATTTCCCGGGCACCGGCAGCCCAAAGTGCCGTTGTGGGGTTACACGGACGAGTCTGAGCCAAAAGTAATGGCGAAAAAAATCGATGCGGCTGCCGACAATGGAATCGATGCCTTTATTTTCGATTGGTATTATTACAACGGCAAACCCTTTTTGCAGGCGGCTCTGGAAAATGGTTTCATTCATGCAAAAAACAGGGAGCGGCTTAAATTTGCGTTGATGTGGGCAAATCATGACTGGCTCAATATCCATCCCAGGCATCTGGATAAAAAGCCGCAACTGCTTTTTTCGGGTATTGTTTCGCCAAAAGTTTTTGATAAAATGACCGACTATATTATCGAAAAGTATTTTAAAAATCCTGCGTATTGGCAAATCCGGGGAAAACCCTATTTTTCCATTTATGAATTACAAACTTTGGTTAAAAGTTTTGGCGGGCTCGACGCAACACGAAAAGCGCTGGACAGCTTTCGCCAAAAAACCAGGGCTGCAGGATTTTCGGGTCTGCATCTCGATGCCGTCATTTGGGGAAATCCGATTTTGCCCGGCGAAAGCAAAGTAAAAAATGCGGCTGAGCTTGTCGATTACCTCGGCTTTGATAGCGTCACTTCTTACGTTTGGATTCATCACGTTCGCTTGCCTGACTTTCCGCAGACGCCGTACACTTTTGTACAAAAAAAGTACCTGGAATATGCACGGGAAGCGGAAAAGGATTTTCATGTCCCCTATTTCCCAAATGTTTCCATGGGTTGGGACTCCTCTCCCCGTTGTGCGCAGGATGATCCTTTTGTAAACAAGGGCTATCCGTTCATGCCGACGATCAGCGGCAACACGCCGGAAGCTTTTAAAAACGCACTTTTAGAGGTAAAAAATTTCTTGCAAAATCGACCGGATGATGAAAAAATAGTGACAATAAATTGCTGGAATGAATGGACGGAAGGAAGTTATCTGGAGCCGGACACGGTTAACGGAATGAAATATCTTGAGGCTGTTCGTGATGTTTTTGCTCGCTGAATAAAGAAAGAAAAAAGATGACAAAAGGATTTGATTACACTGTTGCCGATTCGCAGGGGACGCTGGTTGAACCCTTGTCCCCTGAAGAGTTCGACGTGCAAAAGTATGTCGATTACGAGGCCGCTCTGCTTGAAGGGAATGCAGTATTTTGGGAATCTCAGGCCGGTGTTGCTGTGTATCGGCGATTCCGTGTGCCGCAGGTTTTTTCTTTCGGCTGCCGGGATATGAAACAATCTCTGGCGTGGCAGCTTGGCGCGCTCGAAAAAAGTATGGATTACAAAGCAGACATCTCTAACTTTCTCGAACCGTGGTACGGCATCGGTACGGTTGCCGGCGCTTTTGGTGCGACATACAAATGGGAAGAAAGAAATGCGCCGGCTATTGCTGCGCCGTTTACTTCTGTCCGTGAGGTTTTGGGGAGAGAGATCGTTCCCATCGAAGATACGGACATCGGCAAACGCACGCTGGAAATGATCGAATATTTTCTCGACAAAACCGGCGGAAAGATTCCTGTCTCTCCGACGGATACACAGGCCGCCTTGAACGCCGCGTCTTTTCTCATTGAAACAAACAGCTTTTATATGGAAATGTTTGATCATCCCGATGAAATGAAAAAGCTGCTTTCGATTATCACGGACCTGACAATTGATTTCACTAAAAAACAGATAGAGTTGATCGGCGATGCCCTGGTGCTGCCGGGACACGGCTTTGCAAGCAGCAGGAAATTTACCGGCCTCGGCATGAGCAGCGATGTAATGGTCATGATCTCCGGGGAGCAATACAAAGAATTTGAAGCGCCGTATCTGCAAAAAGCCGGCGAGGCTTTTGGCGGTGCGGTATTTCATTCCTGCGGCAATTGGTCGAATAATATTTCTGCGATAAAGTCCGTCCCCAATCTCATCATGGTCGATGCCGCTTTTTCACAGGAAACCGATCCCGACAGCAATCCGCCAGAGCCGTTCGTTGCGGCCTTTGCCGGTACCGGGATTATTGTCAATGCGCGAATTGTTGGTAATGCGGAAACGGTTCTCGAAAAGGTGAAACGATTATGGCAACCGCACATGAAACTGATTGTCGTAACTTATTGCAAAACACCCCGTGAGCAGGCGGACGTTTATGATGAGATACGTAAAATAGTGGAATAAAAAATGCAAAAGATTGTATTGACTTTCTTTTTCTTAACCCAACTTGTGCTTGCGAATACAGGCCCTGGTTTGCAAATCTCGGAATCGCGTGGGAACAATATCACGTTATCCCGGTTGCACACAAGGCTATTCTGCGGGAATTATTATTCTCTCCTTTCAATAAAATGGAATGATGCGGTTTTACTGAAAAATGACGGTGAAACAGATGCCGGTTCGCCACATTTCACTGCCGAGGCAGTTCAAAAGCAAATCATTGTCGGCGGAGTAATGGGAGCTTTGGGAAGCTTGTTGGGAGGAGCCGTTGGCGCTGCTCTTGCTGTCGCTTCTCAACCGGATGATGGATGGGCGGCATTGGGCGGTTTTGTGCTCGGCGGTTATTCCGGACTCGTCATTGGCAATGTCGGCGGTGTCTATATTGCCGGCCGTTCGCAAAAATTGTCGGGTTCTTTGTGAGCGACAATCGCGGGTGGCGCTGCCGGCGTTCTGAGCGGAATCGGAATTGCTTCACTGACAGGTACGGGATTTGGCATGTTTGCCCTTCCGCTTTTGGGCGCAACTATTGGCTTTAATTTATCGATATAAAAATGTGCTCTTGTTTTTTCTTGTAATAATGCTAACTTTTGGAGGAACAATGCAAATAGGAAAATATTCATTCGGACACGGCGACCGCTTTGGCCGTCAGGGAAAAGCCCAACTCCGGGCCATTCAAAAAGCTGTTGAAAGCGGCATCGATCTGACGCCGGTGTGGAACAAATCTTATCGCGAACATTCGACAATTAAAACAAAACCACAAGACACACGCCGTGAGGCAGATGAAGCGGTCAAGGCGCTTGGGTGGGAGAAAGCATATTTTGTCGATGCCGATCATGTGGGCTTGCAAACCGTTGATTTGTTTCTCGATTCCAGCAATTTTTTCACCCTGGATGTTGCGGATTTTATTTCGCAAAAGGCAGATGATGCCGCAATACAAAGCTTTGTTGATGAGCAAAAAAAATATAAAGGAAAACTGCAAATCCCGGGTATCGACCGGGCTTTCGATGTCGATGAGGATTTAATACGGCGGAGCGCAGAGAAATATTTATTTGCCGTGCAGGAAGCCGGAAAAATCTACCGCCATATTCTTTCACAAAAAGAGGCGGATTCGTTTGTCGTCGAAGTTTCCATGGATGAAACCGACGAACCGCAAACGCCGGTGGAAATGTTTTTTATTTTGGCAGCCATTGCCGGGGAAGGAATTCCCGTGCAAACCATCGCCCCTAAATTCACCGGCCGTTTCAACAAGGGTGTGGACTATATCGGCGATCTTGATCAATTTAGCAAAGAGTTTGAACAGGATATTGCCGTCATTGATTTTTGTGTGAAAGAATTTTCTCTGCCGCAAAACCTCAAATTGAGCGTGCATTCCGGCAGTGACAAGTTTTCGATTTACAAACCCATTGCCCGGGCATTGAAAAAATTCGATGCCGGTCTGCACATCAAAACAGCCGGAACGACCTGGCTGGAAGAACTTATCGGTCTGGCCATGGCTGGTGGGGATGCGCTTGACCTGGCCAAAGAAGTTTATGAAAAGGCGTATTCCCGCTTTGATGAACTTGCTAAACCGTACGCTACCGTCATTGATATCGATACTGCAAATCTGCCGTCGCCGGGTGAAGTGAATGGCTGGAGCGGAGAAAAGTATGCGCAAACGCTGCGACACGATCAATCCAATAAAAATTACAATCTGAACTTTCGCCAGCTTTTGCATGTCGGCTACAAAGTCGCGGCGGAGATGGGCGAGCGATATATCCGGGCATTGGATGAAAACGAAGAAATCATTGCGCAGAACGTCACGGAAAATCTTTTTGAAAGACATATCAAACCGTTGTTTTTATCCTGATTTTTTCGAGGTGATATAACAATAGGAGAAATTGGAAAGTGAAAATATTGCTGCACCTTTTGTCCGTTTTATTGCTGGCTCTATTTATGAAATCAAACGCTAACGAGTTGCGCGCCGGAGCAGCAAAAATAGATATAACCCCGCCGCTGGCAATGAAATTTGCGCTGGGCGGTTACGGCGCGAGAATGAGCAAACCGGCCCAAAGCATTCATGACAGGATTTGGGCAAAAGCTGTGGTTGTTTCTGCCGGAACAAAAAAGTTTGCCATCATCACGTCCGATGTTTTGGCTGTCCCGTCGAATGTCAAACCGCAGGTGGTGCAAAAGCTGGCTGATCTTGGTTTCGGAATGGAGAACGTGATGATCCTACCGAGTCATTCGCATACCAGCCTGGATATGACGGCGCTTAATGATAAAAATACGCTCAACATTCCGCAGATCGGTATTTTTCAGCCGGAACTATTAAGTTTCTATGTTGCGAAACTTGTTCGGGTCGTTCGCGATGCAAATGCCGAACTCACCCCTGTAAAATTCGGTGTAAGCAGCACAACGCTTGACGGCATGAACCGCAATCGGCGCGGAGACGGCGCTGTGGATAGGGAACTGACGGTTGCGCGTCTGGATCGCGAAAACGGCAAACCGCTGGCTGTCCTGGTTAACTGGACGGCGCACCCGACGTTGATGGACGAGAACGACATGTTTGTTTCCGGCGGATGGCCGGGCGTGATGCAGCGGGAGTTGGAAGCGTGGATCGGTAACGGCGTCATTGCACTGTATTTCAACGGCGCAGAAGGCGACCAGGCGCCGATTCGTCCCGAAGGCGCCAGCCACAACGAGCAAACGGAGTTTTACGGGCGCAAAGTTGCCATTGCTGCGAATGATCTCTATCGTAAAATTGTCACCAAAGAAAATGTGCCCCTGTCTTTTAACTATCAAAAAATAAACCTGCCGCAGCGCGTTGCGCATCCCGATTTTGCCAAAACCGGCGGCGCGGAATACGGTCTGGATGAGCAATCCATGCAGGTTATTCTACAGGTTGTCGCGCCGGCAACA
>JAACEJ010000208.1 GCA_011682565.1 Actinomycetota bacterium
TCGGACACTTTTCCATGCACGACAGGGAATTACACACATACTTGCAAAACTTGCCCACAACTTCGTTGCGGCTGAAACCTGTGATGCTCTCCGCCCCACGATTAAAAAAGGTAATCTTGAGATGTTTGTCGACTGTAAAAACACCCTCTCCGATCGAATCGAGAATTTCCCTGGTAAGATCTTTTTCTACCGGCATAAAATAAACACTCCGTTTCAAATATGAAACAATCCGTTTAAAATAGAAAATCATATTAAATTTGCAAGAGAAAAAAATAACTTTTTGCTCCTGTTTAAAAATTATTTTGTTGCATTTTAAAATAAAATTGATATTATTATATGCAAATTCTTGATGGTAAAATTGTTAAACTACTGGAGGTGCTCCATGAAAAAGGTGATATCTTTAACGATGCCAATTATATTGGGTCTGCTCTTCATTTCTCTGTCGCAACCTGCTGTGGCAAAAGAGGCACAATACATCGGTGTAAAAAAATGCAAAATGTGTCATATGAGCAAAAAACGTGGCAACCAATTTGGAATATGGAGCAAAAGCAAGCATGCTCAGGCCTTCGCAACACTGGCAACAGATGAGGCAAAAGCCGTTGCAAAGAAAGCAGGCGTTGCCGGAGATCCCCAAAAAGCAGCACAATGCTTAAAGTGCCATGTTACCGCTTTTGATGCCCCGGCAACGGCAAAAGCAGCATCTTTTGATCAATCCGAAGGCGTGGGTTGTGAAACATGCCACGGCCCGGGTTCACTCTACAAATCGATGAAAGTCATGAAAGCATTGGTTGCCGGAACTCAGGATGCCAAAGCTGTTTCTTTCGCAAAGGCAGGAAAAGAAACTTGCCTGCAATGCCACAACAAAAAGAGCCCAAGTTACAAACCGTTTACTTTTGAAGAACGGTGGAAAGAAATTGCCCATCCGATGCCAGCTCAATAGCATGATGTAAACTCTAATCGCCTTGTGATCTTTCGTCACAAGGCGATTCTGTTTTATATGTGCATAGATTCAATGAATGAAATTATGCTTAAACGGTCAACTTGATAATTTAAAGCGCAGAATGAGTGCAATGAAAAAGCTTGTGTTTTTGCTGGTTGTACTGTTTCCTTTATTACTTCTCTCACCGCAGACATATTCCCAAAGCTCCTGTTCCGAATGCCATGGAGATAAAAACTTTACCGGAGTGAGTGCGGACGGAAAAGAACGCTCTCTTTTTATCGATGAAAATGTTCTCAACAAGTCCGTTCACAGCGAACTGGAATGTGCCGATTGCCATTCAGATGCAAAAGGAGAGCCCCATCCGGAAAAACTCGAAAAAGTAAACTGTGGTATGTGCCATGAAGACGAATCGGATAATTATGCACAGGGGATCCATGGGAAATTACTCGCATCAGGAAACATCAATGCCCCAACTTGTGCGTCATGCCACGGGACACATGATATTCTAAGTTCCGGGAACAAACTATCCACGACATATCCAAGTAATTTACCCAAGACCTGCGGACAGTGCCACAAAAGCGGCGGCATTGCAAGTAGTAGTGGAAATCTTCACGTTCATAAGCCGGTCGAAAACTTTTCAGAAGGAGTCCACGGGCTTGCTTTGGCCGAAGGAAATGAGCAGGCTGCCAGTTGCAATGACTGCCATGAAAGCCACAAATTGTTACCTCCGTCCGATCCCGGTTCACCCATTTTTCGCATGAATATTTCACAAACCTGTGGACAATGCCATCAAGACATTGCCGCTGAATATGATGCCAGCATACACGGTATAGCTCTGGCCAATGGCGAAATGGATGCGCCAACGTGCACCTCTTGTCATGGTGAGCATGCCATCCAATCACCGCAAGTGTCAACTTCTCCCACAAATCCTGCGAACATCTCCGAACAGACCTGTTCGCCTTGTCATGGTCTCATGAAACTGAATAAAAAATACGGAATTCTGATTAATCCCGTAACCTCATACAATGAGAGCTACCATGGCCTGGCCTCGGAAGGAGGTTCAAAAGTAGCTGCAAATTGCACAAGCTGTCATGGCATTCATGATATTTTACCTCAATCCAATCCCAATTCCAGCATTAATCCGGCGAACCTGACCAAGACGTGCGGCCAATGCCACCCGAACGCTACAAAGACATTTGCGAAAAGTTATATCCACGCCAAACCCATATCACTGGATGACAAAATTGCAAATATCATCCGCAAGATTTATATCTATCTGATCATAATTGTCATTGGCGGCATGATTTTGCACAATTTTATCATCTGGCTAAGTTATGTGCGCGCAAAATACAGAGCCCTTCAAACTGAAGAAACTGTGCAACGATTCGACAGACACTGGGTCGTTCAACATATCGCCACTTTCACATCCTTTATTTTGCTTGTCATCACAGGTTTTGCATTAAAATTCCCGGATGCAGCTTGGGTCAAGGTTTTAGCCTCTATCGGACTCACCGAGGCGGTTCGCCGTATCGTGCACCGTATTTCAGCAGTCGTCCTCATCACAGCAGCAATTTATCAATGGCTCTTTCTGCTCTTTGCTAAAAGCTGGAAAGGTGAACTTTGGAGTCTGATGCCCAATTTTAGAGACATCGGTGATTTTGTCAATCATATGAAATATCATCTTGGAATTTCCAAAACCAAGCCAAGTTTTGATCGTTACAGCTATATCGAAAAAGCTGAATTTTGGGCCCTTGTTTGGGGAAATATTATCATGGTATTAACGGGATTAGTCCTCTGGTTTCCCGCTTTTGCAACATATTTTTTCCCCTCGTGGATCGTAAAAGCATCGGAAACGATCCATTATTACGAAGCCTGGCTGGCATTCCTGGCAATTCTGTTTTATCACATGTTTTTCGCGATCTTTCACCCGGAAGATTATCCTCTCAATTTTACCGGTCTAACAGGAAAAATGCCGAAGGAAGAGGCGCGGGAGCGTTTTCCCAAGTGGTTTAAACGAATAGCAAATGATAAACAAGGCAAAGATAATGAATGGGATTTTCACAAAAAAGATATTGGGAAATAATTTTCACTCTAAAATGAAATAGCTGGAGATCGCGCATGGCTTTTCCACAAGGAATACAGGAATACAGAAAAATATCCCTGAAATTCAAAGGTACCGTATTTTCGTTCTTATTACTCATTTTTTTTGCATCGTTTGTCGGGGCAGCAGAAGATGAAGATTGTTATGTATGCCATTCCGATCCAACTCTTACACGGGAAGTGAATGGCAAAGAAGTTTCGGTTTATGTAAAACCCGACATTCTTAAAGGCACAGTTCACGAAGAAAACGGCTGTGTCTCCTGCCATATCGATGCCGATGTTAAAGAATTTCCGCATGACGCACCTCTGCAAAAAGTCGATTGCAGTCAATGTCATGATGATGTCGCAAAAGTCTATGCACACAGCCTGCATGGAAAAGCCCTCGAGAAAGGAGACCCCGATGCGCCAAGCTGTGCAGACTGCCACGGCAAACACGTCATCCTCAGCCATACAAATCCCAAAGCACCTACTTTTGTAATGAACATTCCTGTGACCTGTGGCAAGTGCCACAGCGAAAAAAGCGACATAGCCGTCCGCCATAATATTTCTCAAAAAGATATTATTAAAAACTATTCCATGTCGATTCACGGCAAGGGATTATTTGAGGGAGGGCTGATCGTAACAGCGGTGTGCACCAGTTGCCATACCGCCCATGATGTGCTGCCACCCTCGGATCCGAAATCTACAATCAACCGAAACAATATATCTTCGACATGCATGCAATGCCATGCCAACATTGAAAAAGTTCATCAAAAAATTATTCGCGGTGAGCTATGGGAAAAAGCGCCCAACGCCATTCCTGTTTGTGTGGATTGCCATTCGCCGCATCAGATTCGTCGTGTATTTTACGCGGAGCGATTTACCGATGACTACTGTATGAGTTGTCACAAAAATAAAAGCCTTGTGAAAACTTTGCCGGATGGTAAAATTGACTCTTTGTATGTTGATTTATCGGATATTCAACATTCGGCACATAATCAAAATATTTCCTGCGTCAAATGCCACGTCAATGTCAGTCAGAAGAAACTGCCGGTGTGCAAAAATTCCGGCCGGGTAGACTGCTCGATGTGTCACGCCCAGGAATCAAAAGATTTCTACTCCGGAATTCACGGGCAATTATTAAAGAAAGGCAACCCCAATGCACCCACATGCACGGAATGCCATGGGAAACACGATATCTTGCCTAAGACAAATCTTGCGTCGTCGATATTCCCGCGTAACATTCCACATACATGTGCAGAGTGTCATCGTGACGGCCAAAAGGCGGCGGTACGTTATCTGGGCAAAGAAAAACATATTATTGCTCACTATAAAATGAGTATTCATGGTAAAGGCTTGCTGGAAAGCGGACTGATGGTTTCTGCTGTTTGCAGCGATTGCCACACTGCTCATAAAGAATTGCCGGCGAGCGATCCGAATTCCAGTGTTAATCCGGCGAATGTGGCGAAAACATGTGCCACCTGCCATTTGGGCATTTACGAAGAATTCAAAAATTCTATTCACAGCCCAACAGTAGCAAAAACGGATAAAAAACTGCCCACCTGCAATGACTGCCACAAGTCTCACGAGATTGAACGCGTGGACAAGGATGATTTTCGAAATGTCATTTTAACCCAATGCGGCGGCTGTCACGAAGATGTAACAAAAACATATTTTGATACTTATCACGGAAAAACCTCCAAATTGGGCTATGCAAAGGCAGCTAAATGTTACGACTGCCACGGTTCGCATAATATTTTGCCGCCGAGCAACCCGGCTTCTACGCTTAGTCGGGCAAACATTGTCGAAACATGCAAGCAGTGCCATCCTAATTCCAACAGAAAATTTACCGGCTACCTGACCCATGCCACGCATCACAACAGAATTAAATATCCAATCTTGTTCTACACTTTTTGGGCTATGACTTTTCTTGTCATCGGTGTTTTTACATTTTTCGGCATCCATACGCTGCTGTGGATCCCGCGTTCTATTCGGGAGAGATCCAAGATAAATAAAATGCTCCATAAAAAGCCGGAAAAATATATGGTTCGTTTCCGGGTTTTCCCGAGGGTATTGCATTTGCTTGTCATTATCAGCTTTTTGGGGCTTGCCTTCACCGGGATGACAATCAAATTTTCCGGTTTCCAGTGGGCGTTATCAATTAATGAATTCCTGGGAGGCGTGACTATCGCCAGAATCATTCATCGCCTCTGTGCGCTCATTACCTTTCTATACTTTGGATTACATTTTGTTTATATCTATCAAAATGCCAAAAGAGAGAAAAAGAGCCTTTGGAAATATATGTTCAGCCGCGAAGGTATGGTGCCGACAAAACGAGATCTCGTCGAGTATTTTCAGACATTCCTGTGGTTTTTGGGGCGAAAAAAAACGCCGCAATATGGCCGATGGACGTATTGGGAAAAATTTGACTACTTGGCTGTGTTCTGGGGCGTAGCCATTATTGGCTCCACCGGATTGGTGCTGTGGTTTCCGGAATTTTTTACAAAGTTTTTTCCCGGCTATTTGATCAATGTTGCAACGATTATCCATAGCGATGAGGCGCTCCTGGCGACAGTATTCATTTTCACAATTCATTTTTTTAACACCCATTTTCGACCGCAAAAGTTTCCAATGGACAAAGTGATTTTTACAGGCAAAGTGCCGTATGAAGAATGGAAGCATGAGAGACCGGGTGAATATAAGATGTTAAAAAAAGAAGGGAAACTTGAGGAACATTTGGACAGCAACCCGCCGCCGCGTTGGTTAGTGATCAGTGCCAAGATTTTTGGTTTTTCTGCTCTGTTTTTTGGCTTTGCCCTGGTCATTATGATTATCTGGGCTATGCTGTTTCAATACAAGTAGGAAAATTAATAGGGACGGTTCATTTGCGGAAGGACGATCTGTTCTTTGTAATGGGATCGACTAAAAAACCCGTTCAGCTTTGTTAACTGAACGGGTTTTTTATTTCATATCCACGCTATAAATTTTGCGGAACGTGCTTCAATTTCAAGCCCAATTCATCGAGCTGTTTTTGGTGAACAGGCGCCGGAGCACCGTCCATGAGGGACGAGGCACTGGCGGTTTTCGGGAAAGCAATCACATCGCGGATGGAACTGCAACCGGTCAGAATCATGATTAAGCGGTCAAATCCAAAAGCAATGCCGCCATGCGGCGGTGCGCCGTACTGAAGCGCTTCGAGCAAAAAACCAAACTTTTCCTGAGCCTCCTGCTCGCTTATGCCCAATGCCTGGAACATTTGTGCCTGAAGATCATTATCCGCAATTCTGATACTCCCGCCGGCAATTTCCATTCCATTAAGCACCAAATCATAGGCACGGGCCCTGGCTTGAGCAGGATTCGTCAAAAGTTTATCGGCATCCTCGGGAACAGGCGAAGTAAAGGGATGATGTCGGGCAATAAATCTTTCTTCTTCCTGATTGTACTCGAAAAGAGGGAAATCCACAATCCAGGTAAGATCAAATTTATCCGTATTAATTAGATTTTCATCTCGTGCAATTTTAAGACGCAAATTT
>JAACEJ010000209.1 GCA_011682565.1 Actinomycetota bacterium
TGGAACGCTATCCGCAATTCTGGAATTTGATGACCGCCAACAAATGTAATCTCTTTGTCTACTGGATTCCTGCCTGGGATCACTCTTTGCTTCTGGCTTCAAACTATGACCAGTACAACACCTTTTCCGCCCGGCAGATAGACGCCATCATTGAAAAATGCGAAGCAAACGACATTTACATTATTTTCACGATCTGGAATCACGACTGGCTTAGAGATGAATCCCATCCGTGGAGAAAAGAGAATTCCTGGGCGAAAAACCCTTTTCATCTGCTCACACCCCGAGCCGAAAACTTTTTTACCGACCAAAAGAGTTGGACATTTCAGAAAGAATACTATCAATACATCATCTCACGCTGGGGATACAGCCGCGCTATCGCAATATGGCAAACCATTTCGGAAATCGACGGAACCAGCGCGGGAGAGCACGCGAATTCCTGGCATGCAAAAATTCATGAATTTTTCCGCGAGAATGATCCTTTTCAACACCCGACGACCGCATCAAAATCCGGGGATAAATACTGGAAAGAAGGATTTGCGGAAACAGACCTGCCACAGATTCATGCCTACAGCGCACGAAATAACACTTATCTGGTTGCCAAAGATATTGCACGATTTACGCGGCAGATGTGGGATCAGACGGAAAAGCCGAATTTTATCGGAGAATTCGGCCATGCAGCAAACGACGAATTGCAACCCGCTCATCTTCACAACGCAATCTGGGCAGCCCTGGCAAACGGCGCCGCCATTATGCCCCTGGATTGGAATGACGGCGATGCCTGGCCGTACATGACTGTGGACATGTACGCACAACTCAAATACCTGGCGCAATTTGTCAGCCATTTTGATATGCAAAAGCTCCGCCTCAGGCCGATGGACCTCAACAAAATACCCGGCGTTGAAACCTGGGGAATGATGGGCGACAATGCCGGTTTCGCCTGGCTGCTCAAACTTCCCGGGGACATGGCTGTTGCCGGTCAAAAGTTGACCTTCTTCACCGACAGCGATTCAAAATATTCTGTGCACTGGTTCGACACCTGGAATGGCGAATTCACACGGAATGAAATCTATCATGCAACAGAGCACACGCTCACAATCACCCTGCCGGATTTTGAGCGGGACATTGCCTTTTTTATTTCCAAACTACGCAAAGATTTTCAGTTTGAAAATTTCAGCGGCGGATTGTACGGCTGGGAAATTCTCCATCCACAATGGGAAATTGTCGACGAGGCTCTGCAGGGAAAGGCACAAAACGACTCGGCAGCCATGATCTGTTCCGGCGGCACAGACTGGCGTCACTATGCGCTGAATGCCAAAATAAAGATAGCGCCAAATTCGACTGGTGAGCTTGTTGTGCGCGAACACAACCGCAACGGCTACTACGCGCGCTTTTCTCAAAATCAAATTTCCCTCGCAAAAGTTGAAAACGCTGAAAGGACAGACCTGGGTGAAGCAGGCGTATCGCTCACCACAAATGAATGGCATTCCCTCCGTTTTGAAATTATGGATGACGTGCTGCAAGTCAGCCTGGACGGCGAAACGGTTTTGCGCACAAAAGATGCTTCTTTTGAAAAAGGCGGCATAGGGCTATTAGTTGACCGCGGTACGGTTTGGTTCGATGATATAGAAATCGAAAGAGACACAACACCCCCGCCGGCGCCGACGATCGACCCGCTGCCGAAAATGACCGACAGGAACAAAATCCTCATCGATGGGAAAAAAACGAGCGATGCCGATTCGATTAGAATAGTGAATAATGGGGTCCTGATCGCATTTGCCGAAATCATCAGCGATACGACCTGGCGTGCGCAAATCGACCTCGCACATTTCGGCGTCAACAAAATTGATATCTTTAGCAGCGACAAATCCGGCAACATTTCCGATACACTGACGACTTTTATCAGTCGTTACACCGGTGATCTTTTGCTGTACGATGATTTTTCATTTCTTGACAAAAGTACCTGGAAGACCGTGGCCGGCAAATGGACGGTAAAAAACGGCATAGCCAAAGTTGCCGGCGCTCCCAACCTTACTTTTTTCATTACCGGAAAGGATTACCGGCAGAATTACTCGGCAAGTTTTCGCGCGTTAATGCCGGAGCAGGGAACCGTTTATTTGCCCTTTTACTGGCAAAACGAAAAAAACCACAATCGTGTACGCCTGCATTTTGATGAAAACGGACAAATGCGAGTTGCATTGGAGCGTGTGCTCGACGGTGTAACTGCAAAAATAAGCGAAGCAGAAATGCCCATAAAACCAACCGATCCACGCAATTGGTTTTCCTGTCTGTTGCAAATCAATGGTGACAATTTCACTGTTTTCATAGACGGCATAAAAATTTTGCAAGCCGGCGACAATACTTTTTCCTCAGGCAAAACCGGCGTTGGGTCGCATCAGCCCGGCGTCCAATTTGCAGATTTTATGGTTTTCCGGGAAAAAGAATCCGTTGTTGAAAAAGAGGAAACAACGGAAACGACGTATGAACTGGAGCAAAACTACCCGAACCCTTTTAACCCGACAACACACATCCGCTTTACCATTCCGCAGAAATCTTTCGTGACCCTGAAAATTTTCAACATCCTCGGCAAAAATGTCGCCACCCTGGTGGACGAGCCGCTCACGGAAGGACAATACGAATACCAGTGGAACGGCCTCGATGCTGCCGGCAACCAGGTCTCCGCCGGCGTCTACTTTTACGAACTTCATGCCGACCAATTCCAGGCTATGCGAAAAATGATATTTGCAAAATAATAACAAATGGACCGGACATGAAAAAAGAACTGTGTGTTATTTGCTCTGACGCCATAGGAAGACGAGTCTGTAAAATTAATAATAATGCATTAATTTGCCCTGTCTGTTGCGCAAAAGCGAGAACAGTTCAGTGCGAAGGTTGTATTTATTACACTCAAGCCAAAAGATATGAAAAAGAAAAATTGTCCAGGCAAAAGTTGGATGAATTTATGATGAAAATCGACCCTGAAATAAATGCTGTAGTGGATAAAGCTTTGGCAATGGCTGAAAAGGGAAACATCAGTGACGGAGAAAAAATCATTTCCGCTTTACTAAAGAACCACTATCATATTGATATGGTTCATTATGGAATGGGTGTAATAAATTTAATGAAGGAACATTTTGATAAAGCCATCCCTTGTTTTGAAAGAGCAATTAAAATTAATCCCTATTTTGTTGAAGCGTGGTATAATAAGGCTTCTGCTCATCAAAAAAGGCTGGAAATGAAACAAATGATTATAGCCTATCGCAAAGTAATAGAGATTGGAGAGCCTTCAGAACCTTTTATAAAACGCGCAAAAAAGTTTATTAAAAAAGTAGAGAAAGATATACAAAAAAACAGCGGTCTTGGTTTGGATGAATATTTAGAGTCGATGACTATTTTTGAAAAAGCTTTTGCAGCAATGGAAAGAATGGACTGGGAAACAGCAATGCGGGGTTTTAATCAGGTTCTTTCAATGGATCCGAGGCATGTGCAATCTCATGGCAATTTGGGGATATGCTATGGCCATTTAGGTGAAAAACAAAAAGCTCTTGCCGCCCTTGACAGAGCTTTGGAGATAGACCCCAATTATGAACCTGCTATAATAAATAGAAAAATTATTTCTTCTCTTGGAGAAGGTGAAAAACTAAGGCTTTCCAAATTTGCATCAGTAGATTATTACAAAGACTTTGCCACAGAGAAAAAATCGTTACTTGGTAAAATTTTTAAGAGATAGTATAAAAAATATCCGATTGTACAAAACCGCTCGCACGAGGAGTCATTTTTTCCTGAAACTCAAATTGCTGTTTTGACCACCCACAAAAGTGAGATGTTACAAAATTGAACTTTTTCCCCTTGCTTTTCCCGGGCAAATTCAATATAATGTTCTAAACCAATGAATATAGGTTTTAAAACGGGGCAAGAAATGAAGACAAAATAAAAAGGCACAGCACAGATATTTATCTGCGGTGTGCCTTTTTTGTTTTGCAAGTGGGTGTTTTGGGTTCGAATATTACGACCACCGCGGGGCTTCCATTTTGGTGAAGCAACGCCGGCGTGCCTTGTCCGCAAGGCGGTCAATCCCGGATTGGAAGAACGCCTTGTGGAGAAGTAGAAAAATGTCTAAATATAGGAAAACATTTTTCCTAATATTAGGAAAAAACTAATTTTTTCCTTGATATAGACATTTTTTCCTATATTTAGACATCGATTTTTAGATGGTTAGGGAAGATAAACCATGTTAGCGCGTAAAATATCTGCGTTCAAGAAGCAAAATATAAAGATGTCCAGGATGGAATTGGGGCGTCGTTGAAAGATGATTTGCAGTTGGGAGAATAATCGCTGAAAAATACGCGGCAAGAGAATCGGGGTAGAAAAAACATAAACCTCGCGCGCTGTAAAATAAGCCCCTTTTCCGCCCCACCCCTATAAAAAAATATACTGCCGGAAAGTTTTGGCGGGAATCTATAAATCGTACGGCTCACGATAAATATTTTTAAAAGACAATTTGTTTGTTTATAAATTTTATTCCTTTGTCTAAAATCTGTGCGAATAAAATAAATGCTTTTTCATTTTGAGAATTTGGTTTTTTCTGCAATCAATAAAAAAAACGGCAGGGCATTTCAAAGGCCGGTGCGTTTTGCCGGCATCGGTGCGCTAACCTCGGTTTCAACCGGATGCGAGGACGCAGTTCGTTTAAACAGTTCCGGTGCTCGTGGCAAGTTTTGTTCGTCTTCAAAGCCTGTGCCCTTTTTGCCTCGCACCGGTTAAACCAGGCGTTAGCGCAGCCAAAGTTAATTCGTTGTCTGCCAAATGACAGACGCTCGTTTATGTGGATTTTTGCGAGCAGGAATGATGAATTTGTCGGTCGTCAGAGAGGATTGCGCTTGCATTCGAAGATGCAGCACGAAGTCAGCATAAATTTTTTATTTGGTTTGGATTCGTTGAAGTCTTGGATTATGCGATGCTTGAAGAGATGTACGTGACTTGGAGTTGGAAACGTCGATTGTATATCAATTGAAAATTAAAGCATTGTGTGGCGTTCTCGGCGACGCATGATCAAAGCGTTAAGGACAAATTTGAATATGGACGATCATTTAGCAATTAGAAAAGAAATAGTGCAACTTGGGTATGAGTACACTATCAATGGATTTCGTCAAGCGATATCTGAAGGCGATAAACCTATAGTTGAATTGTTTATCAAAGCGGGGATGGATATAAATAAAAAGTTATATTCATATATTTATGATGAAACACCATTAATAACTGCAGCTCTAAATATGCAACTTGAAATTGCAAAGTATTTTGTTGAAAAAGGAGCGAATGTCAAATTAAGGAATGCAGAAGGCAAAAATTTAATTGATGCTGCGTTTTGGTATATATTATGTTCCGATGACTGTAGGAGCAGAAATGCTGACACAGATGTTGAATCCATGGTCAGATATCTGATAGGTATATATCCGAAACCAATTCCTAAAGAAGTTTTAAATAATTGGTTAAGCAACGCTCTTACAAAATACAGAGAAAAAAAACTATCAAAAGATTTTATAAAATATCTTTTCAACTTAGGGGCTGATATTGACAAAAACATGAATGAACCTCTTAAAGAATTTGCGCGCTGTGATGATAATGAAATGATAGATTACGCGATAAAGCATGGCGCAAACGTTGTAGAAGCTTATGATCATATAGCACCCAACAAAGGCAAACAGCGTTTACAACCTTATTTGCCAGACGACCACTATGATTCAGATGTATATAAGAACAAAAGAGAACAATCGCAGATAATGAAGCAACAGCAAAAGCGACAAATAAAATGGATTATCATTGTCGTAATTAGCATATTGCTTATCTTTTTTTTAGTTAAAATATGGCTTGCTTAGATAGTTACTAAAGTTGGGATCATCGTTTGGGTGCGTTCAGTTACATCCGTTGCGCTAACAAATGCATTCACTTGAAAAAAGGGCGGATTTTTAAATCCAGAAAAATTGTGCGACGGATCAAAACTTAGCAATTTCTAAACGGACGGTGCAACGCCAGCCCTTTTTCAAGTGATGCTGGTGTTATGTGTTAGATGCTATGAAAACTATTTGGATTCCACAAATAATTGCTAGTATAATGTTATTTTGGGCTTTAAACCCAGACAATCCTTATGGTTATTATATTTTACTACGTTGGGTTTTATGTGGAGTGTTTGCCTACCTTACTTTTCACTCACTTGAAAGGGAAAAGGAAGGCTTGGTTTGGGTGCTAGGAATTACGGCGTTAATTTATAATCCAATAATCCCTGTACATCTAAATAGAGAGTTGTGGTCAATCATAAATATAGTAACAGTCGTAATTGCTATTTTATCAATATTTGCTTTTAGAGAAAAATCTAAAAAATGATAACACTACATGACAAATTGCTATTCCTGCCCGCTATTCCGCTACGCTCTATAGCGGCAGGTGAACTTGGTCATTATGTGTAAAAAAATACGGATACGATTTTAAAAGACAATAGCCGTATGGATAATTTACCTGATAGTAATAGCGAGCCAAGAAACTGGTTCATAAA
>JAACEJ010000210.1 GCA_011682565.1 Actinomycetota bacterium
AAAGCCGGTGTCGATGCAGCTTCCGATACAAGTTATATGGTCGGTGATACGGTAACCGTAAATGGTATCGTCACTATGCCTTCTGGCTTGAGCTATGCTGGTCCTGGTATTAAGTTTATCTTTTCCGCTCCGGAAGGCGGGCCTTGGTCTGCTATTCTTTCCTATAACGCCGATTCGACTGCTTATCCGGTTCTCTATGAAGGCGATGAAATTGAAATGACCGGTTACATTGGCGAGTATCACACCGGTGCAAGTCACATGACCGAGTTCTGGATCACCAGCCCCATTAACATACTGAGCACCGGAAATGCACTTCCTGCTCCTGATTCCGTTGCTACAGGCGATTTACGCTGGCCGACGACTGCCGAACAATGGGGTAATGTGATGGTCAGAGTGGGGAATGCAACGGTTGTTAATGTTACGCTGCAATACGAAATGTTCGCCGTTGATGACGGCACGGGCAGTGTGCTTGTGGATGACGATTCCGATAGTCTGGTAAATTATCCCAAGCCGCCGCTAGGAGCTATTGCCGAATCCATTCGCGGCTGGATTTACAACCATTACGGCAGCCTCGCGGATTCCAACACCTACAAACTGGAACCCCTTTATCCCTCCGATATCGTTTGGGGCGCAGGACCGCCGGCTGTGAGAAATACCAGGCGCGACAAAGCGGTGCCGACATCGTCGGATGCCGTCGTTGTGACGACAACTGTTGAAACCAATCTTAGCCTCACCTCAGTTTTGCTGCACTATGTCGTCGGCGAAGGTGACTATACTGAAGTTGAAATGACCAACCTGGGTGATGGAAATTTTTCCGCTGAAATTCCGGCGCAAGCCGAGGGCAGTTTTGTCAATTACTATGTCAGCGCAGAAGATGAGAATGGACAAACAACAGACGATCCGGCTGATAATGACCTCAGCAATTATTGTTACGTTGTTCGTGACGGAGCATTAACAATTGCCGATATTCAGTACACACCCTGGAAACTGGCTGACAGTCCTTTTAACGGATATAAAGTTGCCGTTGAAGGCATTGTTACTGTCGATACAACATTCTATAATAAATTCGGTGCTTATGCAATTCAGGACGCAGAAGGCGCCTGGAATGGTGTTTTTGTATTCGGCGCTCTGCCGGCTCTATTCCCGGGAGATATGGTCAAAGTTAAAGGAACTGTTTCCGATTACAATGGAGATTGGCATTTCAAATGGGATAATAACACAGTTATCCTTGCGGATAGTCTCACAATCGAAAGCCAGGGCAACGAGGTACCGGCTGTTCATTCCGTAACAACAGGTGAGCTGAACGGCGATTCGGATACGGCCGAATCCTTTGAGGGCTGTCTGGTTAAAGTTGCAAACTTTACCCTCGTCAGCGTCAACAGCTACGATGTGACGATCGATGATGGTTCCGGTGCATGTCTCCTCGATGCCGATGCCTTTGTAGGGCGCGACCAGAATCCCAATCCATACTTTTTCATTGATTCCGCAAACAATCTCCTGATTGTTGGCGGTGATACGGTTGCCGTTGGTGAAACCATGAATCTTGCACAAGGCGTCTTCACCTTCAGTTTCGGAAGCTATAAAATCGAAATCAGAAATAGCGGCGACATTGGTGTTGTTACCGGAGTGAATAATGATTTTGTTGCTCAACCTTTAAAGTATGCCTTGGAACAAAACTTTCCGAATCCGTTCAATCCGGAAACGCGTATCTATTTTGAACTGCCGCAGAATCAGAATGTAACACTGGTTGTTTACAATATGCGCGGCCAGCAGGTGCGAACACTCGTCGATCAACGTTACACTGTCGGACGTCATATCATCAATTGGGATGGAAGAAATAACAGTGGTGTTCTCGTTCCGTCCGGTGTTTACATTTATCGCATCAAAGCAGGCGATTTTATTGATTACAAAAAAATGACACTGCTCAAATAAGGAAATGTTCGGGTCGGCCTTTCACTTGAAAAAAGTGAAAGGCCGCCTCTTTTTTAAAATGCTGAGAAAATTTTATTACATCATCTGTTTAACAATCGCTGTGTTTTTTGCAAGCTGCGGTTTAAAAGACCCTTTTGGCGATAAAAAGGAATCGAATCCTGTGGGAAATCTTGCGCCGGATACACATCTTTTTCTCTTTGTTGATCAAAAGCAGATCACAGTATACGATACATTGGGTACCGGTGAGATTGTTCCGCATCTCTACACAACAGGTCTGGATACAACCCCCAGCAAACAAATCCTGCATTGGTGGGGTGATGACCCAGACGGCGAGATTGCAGGTTATTATTATCAATGGGACTATCAGTCCGAACCGGTTTTTACAACGCAGGAAAGCGATACGTTTTACGTTCCTATCCGAACCCAATACGATGAATTTGGTTTCAAAGTCTGGGCTGTGGATGACCAGGGACTGAAAGACCCCACGCCGGCGGCCCTGAGATTTCCGGTTTTTAATTCACCGCCGTCTATTCTGTTCCGCCTGGGAAGTAATCCGCGGGCGGTTGGTAATGCAAAAGTTACCAGTTATACTTTTCCCACGCGCACATTTGTCTGGGACGCATTTGATCCTGACGGACGTGAAACCATCACCAAAATTTATTATGCATTGGATGATACCAGTCGATGGCAGCAACTGCCCGGTGATGCGGATCATGTGACATTGCGTGATATCGAGCCGGGCGAACATCGATTTTTCGTCAAGGCGCAGGACGTTTCCGGTGCGTTCAGTCAAACCATTTCCTTTCCCGATCCGGAAGATGCCAATGTGCCAAATCACTGGCGAGTCAAATCCATTCAGGGTGACATTTTGTTAGTCAATGATTTTGCACAGGATCAGAATCTATATACCGTACAAACTTTTTATGAAGATATTCTCAAAGATTTGGTTGGAGAGAACGGTTATTCGGTTTGGGACATCGGTTCGGATCGAACGCCGGCAATTAATGCCGAGAATGCTCTGCCTTATTCATCGACAGATATTCAAGCCTACTTGTCCTATTTTCACAAAGTGATCTGGTTTGCCCACCTGGGCCGGCCGAATCTGTCCGGTGCAGGGTTAAGCATCACACGTTTCATAAAAAATGGCGGCAAAATACTCATTTCCAATGCCAACGAAGAAAAACCCGATACGACCTGGACATTCACCAGTATTGATTCGGTTTACCGGCTCAATCCGCGCGGCCGCCTTTTGCCGGGCATCGATATTCTCGCTAGTTTCGGTTCTGCGGATGATGCTGCGTTGGATTTGAATCTTGAGAAACTGGTCGGCAACCGTGTCTCTGCTTTGATTCCCGGTTCCGGCGGTGAGGTGGTTTATCGTATGCAGGCGGATTCAACCGCGACGGTATCCGTACCTTACAAGGGCTCTCCGCCCGTTGGTATCCGTTTTAAAATAGATGAAGGCGAGTCGATTTATTTCTCCCTGCCGCTTCATTTTTGCAACGGCAACGGCAATATTACAGATGTTTTCAGATACATTTTGTTTGAAGAGTTTGGTCCCTGATTTATGTTCAAATCAATAATAAAAATATTTTTCGTTTTGACTTTGATCCTGACAGCTCCTTCCCTTTGGGCGCAAAAAACGATCATCGAGGGCCGTGTCCTCGATAAAGAAACCGGTGAGTTCCTGCCCGGTGTGAATGTTATCGTAACCGGCACTTACAAGGGAGCGGCGACCGACGCAGAGGGACGTTTTAAGATTATCGGCCTTTCGCCCGGAGATTATAACATAAAGGCTTCAATGATTGGTTACACCGTCCAGTTGCAAACCGGCATTAAGGTCAGGCTTAATAAAACAACCGTGGTGAATTTTGAGTTGCAGCCCACTGTTCTTGCGCTGGGGCAAACAGTAGAGGTGATCGGTGAAAGACCCTTGTTTGAGGTGGATTTGACGGCTTCTCAACAGCATTTATCTTCTGAAGAAATTAAGCAAAAAGTCGTCGAGAGTGTTGATGATCTGGTGGCCGATCAACTTGGGGTTGTTGTTCAGGATAATAAAATTCATATTCGCGGCGGCCGCGCAGATGAAAGTCTTTACATTATCGACGGCCAGTCCATCAAAGACCCGCTTTCCGGATATTCGAACACGCTCTATGTCAACGCGGCCGCGATCAAAGACCTCAAAATCATTACCGGTGGTTTTGATGCGGAATACGGGCAAGCTATGTCCGGTGTTGTCGATATCGAGACCAAAGAAGGTGAAGCAAAATATATCGGCAATGCTTCGCTTAAAACGGATAATCTTTTGGCCAACACGATCAAAAGCTATAACACAGATATTTTTCAATTTAGTTTCGGCGGCCCGGAGCCTTTAACCGAGCGGCTTTTGAAAAAATGGGGTGTGAATTTGCCCGGACAGCTTACAATGTTTTTTAGCGGTTATGGACATATAACCGACTCTTATTTACCTCGTGCCAATAAACTTTACCCGTCTGAACCATCATATAAAAAATTTGCACAACGGGAAGAGAATGACTGGCATATCCTCGGGAAACTGGCCTGGACTATAAAACCGGGGCAAAAACTTACTGTCTCGTACGATCGTTCGCTCAATATCAACCAGGGTTACTTTCTTCCCCGGGTCGAGGGTGCCCGCGGCTATCCTTATCAATATGAAAAAATGCTGGATCGTTATAACACATTTACCAAAAAAGCGTTGCTGTCGAGTGTACAGTGGACACACACCCTGAGTTCGCGGACGTTTTACAGACTCATCTTTTCCCGTTTTTACACGGGATTGCATTCTGCGGTTCAAAATAAAAACTATTCTGACTATCAGCAGCGGCTCGATCTCCAGCCCGTTCATTATATTCCGGACACAAACGGAAATATTCAAACACGCTTCGGCGATGGCTTTTGGGATACCGGCGACGCAGAGAACTGGTACGACTATTTCAGCGATTCGTGGACTCTGAAAGGCGACCTGACCACGCAGCCCAATGAGAAACACTCGGTGAAAGGCGGCATTGAAGCGCGTTATACGGAAATGCAGGTTATCGATATCAATGCCCCGTGGTATGGAGAAACCGGCCTGGGGCGCAATCATGACTATTTTCGCGCTTATCCCAATGACGGCGCATTTTATCTTCAGGACAGGATTACCTACAGCGGCATGATCGTGAATATCGGTATGCGCTATGATTACTGGTTTCCGGGAAAATACGTCGACGATGCCATTAATGACCTGCAAACGGTTACCATTACCCAGGCGGCGAGGGATAAATATCATCGTGATACTTTTGAGGTTTTTGGAATGCGCGGAAAAGGGCATCTTAGTCCGCGGCTCGGCATTTCGCATCCGGTTACGGATAATGACGTGCTTTACATGCATTATGGCCATTTCTCACAAAAACCGAAAGCTCAATACGTTTATGCCAAGTTGAAATCCACCTCCGAGGCGACCTATCAACTCTTTGGCAATCCGAATCTGAATCCAACCACGACCGTGGCTTATGAACTGGGGCTGAAGCACCGTTTCAACGCCAACCAAACCATCGAGATTAAAGCCTATTATAAAGACATGTTCGATTACCCGACATCGACCAGCATAAAAAAATTCAGCCCGCGTTATGGAAATATCAGCTTTCTCATGTACGTGAACATGGATTACGCGCGCTCCCGCGGCATTGAAATGAGATTCCGCCGGCGTTATTCAAAATATCTCAGCGGCAATATTGATTTTACTTATGCTGTTGCAACGGGAAAAAGCTCGACGCCCAATACCAATTTGCTGGTGGCTGCCGGTAAAGTAAGCGAAAAGCCGTTGCGCGAAAGCCGTTTAAGTTGGGATCGTCCGTACCACCTGTCAACCGATATCTATTTCGATATGCCGAAAGGTGCCAATCTTCATTTATTGGGAATCCGAATCCCCGAACAGTGGGGACTGACCATTCGCTGGGATTTAGAGTCGGGAAAACGGTATAACCGCATTATTGATGTGAAAAATAATATTTATCAAAAAGACCAATACGGCAGTATCTCAAATCCATGGACGCGTACGGATATAAGATTTACGCAAGATATCGTTTTTGGGCCATTGGGTATTTCATTTTTTATTGAAGCGGAAAACGTATTCAACTCCAAAGTGCCACGCATTATCAACCCTGTTACAGGACGGCCTTTTGAACCCGGTGATGTGATTCCCGTAACCTGGCATGACGATCCGCGCGACTTGCCGCCGGCCAACCCGGCGCGCTACAACTGGCCGCGCCGCGTTTTGACGGGAATGGAAGTGAGGTTTTGAGGATGGGGTGGATATTTAGTACTGAATAATAAAAAAATGATTGCTTCGTTAGCTCAGCAAAAATGATCTCAGCAGAAAAAGACGCCTTAAAAATAGCATAGAAATCTCAAACACTAAAAAATCAATAGGCATACGTATATATTCCTGAATTAATAGAAGTTAATGGCGCTTCTGCTGAGCTAAACAAGTAATCATTAAAAAAAATAATTAGGGTGAGTAATGCTTTTGTTAGCTGCTATATTGTTTTTAATTGTGGATTAGGAGTTACGACCACGGAATGAAAGTATTTGGATATGGCTCTAAA
>JAACEJ010000211.1 GCA_011682565.1 Actinomycetota bacterium
CATTGGTTTTTGCCCAGTCGAGCGCCTGGAAGACATTGGGGATAATCGCATAAATAGTCAGGCAAATAAAAACCTGAAGGATGACAGCCCACCTGCTGAGCCGGCGCCATACAAATCCCAGCCAGATCGATGCGCCGAATATGGCGGGTATTGAAATAAAATATTTGAAAAGATCGAGTAAATTACCCACATAAATGGCAGCGCCAATGCCACCCAACAGGGTTACAGCGATAACGACCCGCCCGACGTTCATATAATGTTTTTCTGATTTGTTTTTTACAAAGGGCTGATAAAGATTTCTAATAAAAAGAGCAGAAAAAGAGACGGATGAGGCATCCAAGGTAGACATATTCGCGGCCAGGATGCCGGCAAGCATAAGGCCTATGGCTCCGGGCATTAAAAGATCTCTTGTCATAAATCCCCAAATCAGATCAGGATCATTTATTTTCCCGGCATAAAGACCGATGGCCAATAAACCTGCCAATGCCCAAAAGAGCATTATGAAGCGCTTGAAGAACATGCCGCCAAGCATGCCAACACGAGCAGTCATTTCATCCTTCGCCGAACCGGCAGTCGCCATAAAGTTCGCACCGGCAATAATAGAAACCAGGTTTGCGAGGACCATCGCCAGAATCGTGTACCATGCATATTCGCTGATGGATGCCGTCCCGAACAACTCGAACATCCACGCAGGCACGGAAGCGTGGAGGCCCGAAAACCCACCTATTTTAGTTAAGCCCAGCGGTATCAGCAGCAGTGAAAAAATGATCATGAGTACCCCCTGAATGGCATCGGTTATTGCTGCTGCCCTAAAGCCTCCCAACATTGTATAAATTGCAACGATGATAGCGTAAACGAAATAGAATAAAACAGGATTCGTATGAGACACAAAAGAATGCAGTTTGCCATGTTTATTCAAATCATTGAGTTTATCATAACGAGTTTTTTGCTCAGAAGACAAAACCACACCATCATCGAGATCAGATTTTAATTTTCGATATTCATTAAACTGGGTGATACTCCTTTGTTCCTGAACAGTGCATTCCTCATAAGTTTTGGGAGTAAGTGCCATGAGCGTTTTACCGGCAACCATATAGCCCACACCGCCGCCAATAACGGCCATTAATAGTGTAAAAACAGCATAAGAAGCGCCAAGGAATTCACTTTTGAATCGATCTGTAAAATAATCTCCAACCGTGGTCAGGCGAATCCGCCGATATAAAAGTGTCGTGAACCAATAAAACGGTGTCAGGAACAAAACCAAATACTGAATCCACATTCCGCCGATACCCTGGCGATAAATTTCCCGGGAAACAGCCACGGCCTGGTCGGCATTGGTTGAGCAACCAAAATTCAGAAAAAACTGGTAAACTTTACCCAGTTTACGGCCGGCAAGATAAAAATCGCCGGTATCCTTCGTTTTTTGACCGGCACGTTTACCAAGCCATATTATAATGACAACATAAAGAACAATTACAGCGACATCCAGAATGTGTAATCCAAATAAATACATGGGTCAAATCCTCTCAGTTAGCTAAAGTCATTTTTCACTCACCACTTGATAGGGTACCATTGGAAATTCATGATAATCCCTTAAATCAATTTCTTTTCCATTTTTGCTCCATTCAAAACCAAGTTCACCGGGCAGAGCATTTTTTTCGTAACATTCAAACAGAGAATCTTTTAATCCCTTGACGTAATTTATTTTATCTCCAATCTCGCCACAAACAAAAATCTGTTCGTCCGGGAAATTCACAATTTCCGGCATGGACTCTTGCATTCCGTTCACACAAAGCGTTTGCGAACTCGCCGCTTCCGGGCCGCACACAATCTTCTCCCCGGTCTGAACAGCACGGATCGCATCCCACATTTTTTTGACCTGTTCATCATCGGGAGCACCATAATTTTTCTTCGATCCATCGCTAAAATGCGCCACCATATTACTATTGCGGCCATTGTAATCGACTGTGGCTTCTTCAAATTCATACGTGATGATGGGACCTGTTTCTTCTTCGATGGCGTGTGACCCGTAAAATAATATTTCAACATCGGTTTTCGTAACGACACGTGCGGCAAAAGTATCAAAAGTTTCAATGGGATTAGCGCGATAGAGTTCGGCAGTAACGGAAACGGGCTTTGCACTGGAATCGATTTGATCACCAAGGACATAAAACATATTGTGAAGGTAATGGGCAAATGCATTATTCGCCGGACTATCCAGTATCCAATGGCCCTTTTCGTCTTTTAATTTGCCCGCCCAGTTATTTCGCGAATAGTACGCTTTCCCTCTCGGCCAGAGAACCATGGTTTTAAGTCTCTTTGGCGATCCCAAAAGTCCGCTTTGAATGTCACGTTTGAGGGCCTGAATGGCATCACTAAAAGACCATTGATAGCCAATCGCCACAAACTTTTTCGCATCATCGCGCGCTTTGATCATTTGTCCTGCTTCCTGGATGGTCGCACCCAGAGGTTTTTCACAAAGTACATTACTGCCCCGAGACAAGGCAAAACGCGTTTGCGGAAGATGCATTTGAATAGGTGACGAAATGATGACCAAATCCGCATTCCCTTGGTCGTAAAAATCTTCCATGGAATGAAATATGGGCACATCCATGCGCTCTAATTCCTGCAAGCGTGTACATCGCTGTGGTTCAGGATCAATACCTGCTACAATTTTAAAATTATCCGTCTTCCTTTTATCGAGAAGGCCTTCAAGATAGACCAGCCCATATCCACCAAGGCCAACTAGTGCCAGATTTACAGCCATATTTTGTAATTCCTTTTTTTGAGAGTTTATAGTTATTATTGAGGCAACTAAAAGTCATACATCTTACATTGGGGGAGCCGAGAACAAGGGGCTCAAGCCCCTTGTTCCGTCGTGCTATTTAGTGCTCATCTGGAAAATCAGTCGAGTCGTAACATCGACTTCCAGGTCGACGAGTGAAATAAACCGAAATATTGTACTAACAGCGAATTTATTTCTTATTGAAAGGCTCAAATTCATTATTAGAAAGAGGCAATATCAGCCTTTCGCGGGAAATCATCGTTAACCTTTTCCCATCAAAAACTAGTCAAGTTCCGCCACATATTCCCGCACCCTATCAACATTTTCAGGCGGCGTCTCATACGGCAGCACACCGGTTCCCAAACACACATTCTCTCGGCCCCGGGTGATCGACAAAATCCTGTCAACATCCGCTTTTATCTCATCCCAGGTGCCAAAAACGAGAATTCTCGGATCCATGTTGATACGGACGGTAATATCGTCACGATCCCATATTTTTTTCATAAATGCTTCCTGATCCGTCTCGGATGGGCAGATAAGGTAATTTGTTTCCGTTTGCAAAAGCGAATCCAAAATAGGCGTTGTGTCGCCGCCAATGACAAAAGCCAATGAATGCCCGACGATTTCTGCAATTTCCTCCATCATGGATTTCAGTACCGGTAGTATCATTTCCCGGAATTGATTCGGCGATATAAGCGGGGGGGCTGCCGCCGATTCAAAAAAAGTGATATCCAGTCCTCGGCTATGGATTTCTCTGCAAAATGCAACCTGCGCGTCCGCAAGGTGAATCAATGCCTGCTGCACCTTTTCCGGATCAATGGCAAGTCCCATTAAAAACTCTTCCACCCCCATTAACGTACCGGCAATGGAAACGGGGCCGCTTACGGGAATGCGGACGTCGGCATCCGGGAACGCCCGGCTCAGTTCTTCTCCCGTTAAAATCACCATGGACAATCGCCCGTCACTTCCAGGATTGAGCGGTTTGAGCGCCATAATGTCTTCAGCCGTTGACAAAAGCGGCTTTGAGATGGTAGGAATATTATTGCCCGAGGGCTCTTCAACCACTGCGCCATAGGCCTCGGCTTCGAGATTATAAATATCTATGCCGACAGTTACGGGTGAGTGGCGATAGCGTGTGTAAGCTGCTGCATGGGCTTTATAAAGCAAGTCTGCATCTCTGGAGACCACCCACGGGCTTTTTTTAATTATTTGTGCTGCATGTTCGTAAACCGAAGGAGAAAACTGCATTTTAATACGCTCTTAATTTATAGTACTCATCTAGCATTGCCATGTAATTATCGTACTTGCTGCCCACAGCTACGGAATGACTCGTCCCGAGGATAAATCTCCCCCCATCCCGTGCGCACCGCATTGCACGACGGACGTCATTGCGAATATCTTCCGACGTACCGCCGACCATATTTTCAACCGCAACGCCGCCCCAGAGTGTAATTTTATCCCCAATCGATTTTTTTAACGCGCAAATGTCCATGTCCGCTGTGGGTTGAATGGACTGATACGCATCGTAGCCGATTTCGATGAAAAAATCGAGCAGTGCGTGGGTGTTGCCACAGCAATGCTTCAAAACTTTTTTGCCGTAACTTTTGACATTTTCAACCCGTGCTTTGTTTGGCTCAAGAAACAGTTCCTGAAACATTTTGGGGCTGATAAACGGGCCTGTTTTATGGCCAAAGTCGGCGCCCCAAAGAACAGCGTCGGCATCAGGATGAAGCATTACTGCATCAGCCATATTTTGCTGCCTGAGAAAATAGTCAGTTGCGGCGCGGATTGTCTCGGGATTCTGCGCCAATTCAATGCAGCCGCGTTCCAGGTCACCCAAAAAGACAATGCCGATTTCGCCTCCCGACGGCCCGCAAATAAATTTGTCATTCTTAAATTGCTGAATAACCGAATCAAGAATTTTCCACGACCGTTCATCGCGCGTTATCGGTTCCGGCTCTTTTTGATAGTCCCCGGGTTGGAAAACTGTTTTCTCCAAAACCAGGTCTTTAATACAGGTAATATCCGCAGTAATGTTGGAATATTTAAAAATCCGTCCGTATTTATCTTCCCAGGTTGTGTCGTCCAGCTTTTTGGGAGGCGGATCGTCGGTTTCGGGCGGAATTTCCCAGGTTGCCATCGGAAAAGTAATGATATCCAGATCAAGTTTTTTGTGCAACTCGATATGATCATTCACATAACTCTCGGCAACCTCATCAAAACGTCCTTCCCAAAAAGCGATTTGCGATTTGGCTTTGGCGCGCAGATATGTTTCGTGACCGAGAATTTTTTCTACAGTGTCAAAATCTATGGCAAATTCGCCAATGGGTACACTGTCGGGTTCAATACCGTCGAGTGTTGCCAATACTCGTTCCTTAGAAGTCATAGACTCTCCCCCGCGCTCGGCTCGTTTTCAAGCAAATCGACAAAAAGCGCTTTCCCGGATGTCGTGTTTATTCGTACTGTTATTATTTCAAATGGGTGCAAAGTTATTTCCTGTGAAAAAGACAAAGCCGGGAGTGAGAGCTGCGTTGTTCTCTTTTGCCCCGTTGGTTCAAAGAGTCTGATAATCAAATCGTCATTGTCTTCCGCAAGTTTAATCGCTGTAATTTGCACAGCCGAATCACTTAAAATCACCGCGGGATCGTTTTTTTTCCCTTTTCCCGAAGGGAAGAAAGATAATACAACGGGGGTTTCATTTTTCACCAAAGCCTCGCGGTCAATGGCCTCCATTCGGTCTTTCAATTGACCGGCATTAAACCAGAAACGATACAAATGCTCCCCCTGATCCATCCTCGGAATGTAGCGATCCCGGGGAATAATTTCTCTATCGCCAATCGGCAGCGCAGAATATGCAGGCGAACGCAGTAGAGACAGACGCAACTCGCCGTCTTTATAATCGGAACCATAGATGCTGTCGTTGATGCAAGTCAACGCCAAATCATGTTCGGGCGAAGCAACGGCCACCCACTTTTGCGCAACCGCTTCATCGCCGTTCATGGGTAATTTCTGAACCCCATAAGCAACCTGACCAAGGTACTCTGCATTTTGCAAACGAGTCGGGACAGAAAATTTAAGCATCCGATCCTTCTCGTTCCATAAAACACGAATTTCAACCTCTACTTCCGTCCCACGCTTTGGTAATTTATATCTCTGCCAAATGACAGAATGATTATATTTCAGCGCCACTTCAATTACACTGCGTACATTACCGTCTTCAATGACATGAATCGGATCAATCGAGCAAGCAGGTAAACCCGCAAAAAGATTCACTTCTTCACTGCTTGCGAGTTTAAATTCGCCGGCCAACTCGGGAAAACTTGTTACGGACTCTCCCCAGGAATCCGGGCTATCCATCATAACGATCGGACGAAGGGCGTTTTCCCGGAGAAAGTTAAACCCATTTATTTCATATTTATCTACAAATCCTGTTTTTGTATTGATAACAAAATGAATATCATCCGTTTTAAAGACAATCTTGTCGTTTGTTTTCTGCAATGCGATTTCCGGCTTGTGCTGCTTTAGTTCCAATCGACAATCAAAACGATTCATCTGAGCCGGCGCGAGGGTGGCGTGAAATACGACGCGCTTGCGCCAGTCCATATTTAAATTACTACGTTCCTGCTCTACCTGAGAAGGCAGCATTTCATCTTTTTGATGGACATAAATGTCGGTAAAAGTACCGGTTCTGTTCTCCAGCGCCATTTGAAATTCGCATTCAAAAACTCCTGTCACCGGAAACGGA
>JAACEJ010000212.1 GCA_011682565.1 Actinomycetota bacterium
TGATAGGTATATTCAATGATCTGTTCGTTGAAAGAATTATCACTGAAAAAATACATGTTGTTCAGGTTGACCCAAAGACGGATATTGTACATTTTTCGCAGGTCTTTATCGATAATGAGCACGGTGCCTTTATTGCCGTTCAGTATCTCATTGAAGCTGGTCATCGCAAAATTGGCTTTATCGCCGGCGATCTAAAGAGGTTAAGCTTTAAACAAAGATTAGACGGCTATTTGAAAGCGTTGAAGCATTATGGTATTCAACCCGATGATCGTTTGATTCGCGCCGGAGGTGTTGACGATGGCTATGAGTATGTAAAAAGTCTTGTTAAAAATGAAAAGCCGACGGCGATATTTTCTGCAAATGATCTTAATGCTTTACAGGGTTACAATGCGGTTATCGACATGAACCTTAAAATTCCGCAGGATGTAAGTATTATCGGATTTGATGATATTTGGTCGGCACAGGTTGCTACGCCGCCGCTCACAACCGTTCGTGTTTATAAAGAGGAGTTGGGGTCGATTGGTGTTCGCACTTTATTGCGAACAATAAATGGTGAAATAGCAAAGCCTGTCAATACAATCGTACCGGTTAGATTGATTGAACGAAAATCGGTTCGGAAGATAATAGTTCATTTATAAGGAGAAAAATATGTATAAAAAGTGTATGAGAGTGTTTTCCATCCTCGGAGTACTTGTTTTTATACATTCTTATTTATATGCGGGCCCCACAGGAAAAATCACAGGTTATGTCTTCGATGGCCAATCTAATGAGCCCCTGCCCTCAGCTAATGTTTTTATCGAAGGAACAGCCCTGGGTGGTGCAACCGATTTAAAAGGCAGGTTTGTTATTTCACGCGTCCCTGCCGGACATTATAAACTTTCGATTCGCTATATTGGGTATCAGGAAAAAACTATTGATATCACAATTGAACCAGGTCAAACACTTCAGGAAACAATAAAACTGGATTTTCAAAGAATTGAAGGAAAGGTTGTAACCGTTACTGCTCAGGCAGAGGGGCAAATGGCTGCAATAAACCAGCAACTCCGGTCAAATACTATTGCAAATATCGTTTCAAAAAGCCGTATTCAGGAATTGCCTGATGTAAATGCCGCCGAGTCCATTGGTCGTCTGCCGGGCGTTTCCATCGAGCGCTCAGGTGGAGAAGCCACCAAAGTTGAGATTCGGGGACTTGCGCCAAAGTACAACACTGTTACCGTTAATGGCGTGCGTGTTCCTGCAACGGGTGGAAACGACCGGAGCGTGGATCTTTCACTCATTTCCTCCAATATGCTCGACGGCATAGAAGTGAAAAAATCAAATACACCGGACATGGATGCTGATGTTCTCGGTGGTGCGGTGGACCTGAAGCTGAAAGAAGCTCCTGATGGATTCAAAGTTAGCGCTTCAGCGCTGGGGGGATATAATCAACTCCAGCAATATTATGGTAACTATAATTTTACCGGCAACGTCAGCAATCGATTTTACGATAGTCGGCTTGGGATTATTGTCGGCTTTAACCTTGATGATTATGATCGTAGTGCCGACAAATTTCAGGGAAGCTACCGGCGGACAACGGAGGCTGTAACAAACATTACCCAAATTGAGCCGCAGGAAATAAGACTGAGGGAAGAAAGCGTCAAGCGAGGCCGAACCGGCGCAAGCCTTGTGCTCGATTTCCGTGTACCCTGGGGGAAAATTACAGCGAATTCATTCTACAACCGGCTTCATTGGAATGGGCTGTACCGTATCAACCGGATGAATGTCAGAAGCAATCGTCACTATTACGACCTGGAGGATCGTGGCGGCACGACGTCCATTTTTACGGGTGCGGCAGGCATGCAGCAGGATTTTGGCTGGCTTAGCTATGATTTCAGCCTGGCGAGAACAGCTTCGCGCAATAAAAATCCCGGCGACCGCACCTGGACTTTTGTCCAGGAAAACGCTGCTTTTCAAACAGCCAAAATCGGTCCGGATACGGCTCCGAACCAGATTCCCCTGCTGGCAACGATTGATACAACCAATACCGGTTTGGCGTCGGGCTTTATTTACAATACAAAACTTGATGAAAATACGACGGCCCTGCAACTGAACGTCAAGGTTCCTATTCGTTTGGGCACAAAAATCAAGGGCTACATCAAGATGGGAGGGAAATTTCGGTGGCTCAACCGGAGGAATGATCAGAAACAGGATGGTCGTGACGGAATCCAATATGGCGGCAGTACGAGTGTGAATTCTATTCTCACGTCGACACTAAAATATCTCAGTCAAAAATATCCTGATGAGTGGAACTGGCAAAAGGACTCGACGATTGTCAGGCGAAGCGGCGTCCTGCCGATATCACGCGTTTTGAGCAATTATGCGAGATCTAATTTCCTGAACGGTGAGTATCCCCTGGGATTTGTAGTTGACCAAAAGTTGATGAACGAAATGATGGATGCACTTTTCGCAACCGGTGAGAATCGGAATTATTCCGTCGGCTCCCTTGGCCGTGATTATAACGGTATTGAGCGTTACCAGGCAGGCTATATTATGGGTGAATTCAACCTGGGTAAATATATAACGCTTTTACCCGGTGTTCGCTGGGAAGGAGACTATTCCAAATATCATGGTGAGCGTTACAGAGAGGTATCGCTGAACAACATCCAGGGGCCACCTGTTGACCTGGCCTATATCACGAATGAGCGTAAAAACGACTTTTGGCTGCCCATGGTGCATTTTGTTGTGCAACCGACCAAGTGGATGAAAGTACGCCTGGCCCGAACCGAGACACTGACGCGGCCGGACTTTATCCAATATGCTCCGATTACGTCGATTAATTCGTACCAGTCATATATCCGTGCCGCAAACTCACTCCTGAAGCCGGCTCATTCCACCAATTACGATGCCGGTATTTCGATTTTTGATAACTATATTGGCCTGTTCTCGGTTGCCGGATTCTATAAAAAAATTGAGGATTTGATCTTCCAGACCAGTTATATCCTCCAGCCGGGCGTCCCGGTGCTTGCGGGATTGAATATCCCGGAAACCTGGCTAAAGGGGGCTGCTCCGCAATTGGATGCCTACATCAATAACCCGTATCCCTGCTACATACAAAGGCTTTGAACTTGAATGGCAAACGCATTTTTGGTATTTACCTTCAATTTTTCGCGGACTGGTACTGAACGTTAATTATACGCGAATTTTTTCAGAAGTAGAAAAGCAGTTATATTTTAATAAAAAAGGAGACATTCTCCCGGGAAGCTGGCCGCCTCGTCGCGAGAATATTCTTGTCGACAGTTCACGAACCGCGCGAATGCCGGATCAGCCCGCTCATATCGCCAATGTTACTCTCGGATATGATTATAAGAATTTTTCGGCTCGCTTGTCCTACCTCTATCAGGCCGATAAGGTGACCTTCATCTCAACAGAACCGACATTGGACAATTTTTCAGGTTCTTATTCGCGCTGGGACTTTACACTCCGGCAGAAGCTCGATTGGGGCGTGGAAGTTTTCGCTAATTTTAATAATCTGAATGGTACACCGGATCGGAGCTTCAGAGGAGATGCGTTGGTTAATCCGACTTATATCGAATATTACGGTTTTACCATGGATGCAGGCGTTCGGTATAGATTCTAGGGAATCGGCATCCAAAGGCAACAGCGAAATAATTAGATAATTCATATCAGCAAAGGAGGATGTATATGAAATGTTGTAAGGTACTTTAAATCACTGGTGAAAAAAATATTCTCAATCTTGAAGGAGGATAACTATGAAACATACTTTTACATTAATCTTGGTGGCTCTTTTTGCCGGCTTTCTCCTGTTGCAGGTGCCTCAGGCCAAAGCTCAGCAAAGTGATACACTGCTCGTTGCGTGGCAGAATTTGGATGGTACCGTCAATACGGATGCACTCCGGAATGCCATCGCTGTTGATACACCCCGCGTCGCAACTCGTGTGTACAAGCTACAAAAAGGTGGATTTTACTGGATCACAGAAACAATTACAAATGATGGGTGGCCCTTGCGTATAGTGGGCGAAAAGCCCGGCACCGGCGAACGCGAGAATCCGGCAGTACTTCAAATGGTTGCAAGAGACGATGGTTCTGTCAACGGGCGAATGATTACCGGCGGCGGTGATATCACGTTGAAGAATCTCTATATTATTGGTGCCGACAACAATGGTGTGCAGACATACTATCAACCCATCCAGATTGATGCGAGCAATTCGCGATTTATTTTCGATAACTGCGTGTTTGAACGGACTAACTTTGCGCTGGTTGCATTTACCGCCAAGAACAATGATATCTTTTTCACGAATTGTAAATTTCGCAATCTGATCGGGCAACCCAGCACACAGCAATGGGAAGGACGCGGCATTTCAATTTGGGCTGATCAGGACTCGGTTGTTGTGGAAAACTGTACATTTTTCAACCTCGGTTTTGCCGCATTTCAACTCGAAGGTGGCGCTGCGAACTATGTTCGCTTTGATCATAACACGCTTGTTAATATCGGCCGCAACATAAATGCCGGTAACTGGTGGCGTGAAGCTTACTTTGCCAACAATTTGATTATAAACGGTTTTTGGCACGGCGAGGGACATGCTGATCTCTCAAGCCCGGGTCGCGATCCCAGGGCAACTTCATCCGGCATGTTTAGCATTGGACCGCTCCCATCGAAATATGGTCCTGAGCAGGGCCGAAGGATCCTTTTTGCCAACAACGCCACATGGCGCGATCCGGCTTTTACAACCTTTTATGACGATTCTATAGCAACGCAATATTTTGTAAATCCTGTTACGAAAGAAGATTTTTTAGATGTTTATGAAAATATGGTGGCTATGGATACGCTGTGGCTCAGCACGAAGCCGGACCTGGGAACTTATCCTTCCGACATTATCCCGGATATGATTCAGAATATTACAGATCTTCGTGCGGGTATTACCCCGGCGCATCCGTATTTTTGGAAGCTCCCGGAAGACCCTGCGAATCCTGGGAATGTGTGCAACGTTTGCCCCAGTTGGCCGTTACCGGAGAATTTTTCCTATACGGATGCAGCACTGATGACAGGCGGTACCGACAATCTTCCTCTCGGTGATTTGAACTGGTTCCCGGAAAAGAAAGTGCAATGGGAAGCAAACAAGGCTCAATTTATCGCGGACATGGAAGCCAAGGCAGGTACGAGAGTTGAATTTGAAGTGGAGCAGACTGCTGAAGCCGAGGACGGTATGCTTGCAGGTGATGCTGCTGTAAATACATTTCAGGGATTCTCATATTTTCAGATGGACGGCGGTGGCTATATCGAGTGGACTTTTGATTTGCCAACTGCAGGACAATATGATCTTAATATTTGGACCAACATGCGCGGCAACCACCAGAGAGGGCAACATACAATCATCAACGGCGTGGAAATTCATGATTCCGCACATGGCTGGGGTGAATTAATTTACGATGATGCTTCCGGTGTCACGAGTGGTATGGAGATTAATGACTGGACATGGGTAAGATGGACCCAGGCAGATTTAAATGAGGCAGGAGCTTTGACTTTTCTTGCGGGATAGAATGTTATCCGTATCTCGTCCTCGTGGGGATGGCAAAACTTTGCCGGTATCGATCTGCTGGAGCCGGGAACAGATAATGTCGTCAAATCATTGAGAGCACCCGACGTCACTGCTTATGAAATTGTCACGCCGCATGGCGAAGGCGCGCCGTGGACTCCTAATGGTTTCAAATCTGTTTCACTTAATGCCAATGGAAGCATTACCTGGAATATTGATGCACCAACCGACGGACAGTACAGGGTTCAGGTATTCTATCAGAACTTTGGTGCTCCGCAAGCGGCACAGATTCAGGTCGATGGGCAAACAGTGCTTTCTAACGTTGATATTGCAGCAAAAGATGATTCAACCGGACTCGACGTTTTGTCCGACAGCTTTGATTTGACCGCCGGTGCGCATACGCTTACTCTGGTTGGAAGCGAGTTTAACGTTGACTATATTCAGTTCATTCAGGAAATAGCTTCTTCTGTGAGCAAGCGAAACGAACTGCCGCTAGGGTTTGCATTGGAACAGAATTACCCGAACCCCTTTAACCCGACAACGAATATCAACTTTTCATTGGGAAAAGTGACCAACGTGGAGTTGACTGTTTTCAATGTTTTAGGCCAGAAAGTGGCAACTTTGGTTAATCAGCGAATGCCTGCCGGAACTTACGATGTTGCCTGGGATGCTTCTGATGTAACCTCCGGTTTGTATTTTTACATTATGAAGGCGGGTAATTTTACTGTAACCCGGAAGATGATGGTCATTAAATAATATCGTTTGACAAAGTTGGTTTAAATCTTTATGTTGATGTTATTGATCGACATGCAATGAAATATAAAGAGGGCTGAATAGCCCTCTTTTTTTGAAATGAACCGGGCATCTATGAACAATATAAAGATATTGAATCAAATGAGTAATGACAAACTCGTAAAAAGTCGAAAAGCATGTCATCGCGAGGAGCGGAGCGACGAAGCGATCTTTATAAAACAGCACGTTAGTCGACATCCAGA
>JAACEJ010000213.1 GCA_011682565.1 Actinomycetota bacterium
TATTTACAGACAATTATATTTCAGTATCCGGGGATACCATTCCTTTGCAATTTTATGTCTACCCCAAAAATCTCGAACGTGCACAAGAGGACTGGAAAGATACGGCAAAAATGATCGCTTTTTTTGAAAGTAAGTTTGTTCCTTTTCCATTTGACAAGTACGGCATGGTGGAAGTGCCCATGCGCGGGGCCATGGAACATCAAAGCATGACTTCTTATTCTTCCGGTCTCATCACCGGCGATCACCGTTATGACTATATCGTTGCCCACGAACTGGCGCACCAGTGGTGGGGAGATTTGGTCACGCTTGCGGATTGGCGGAACATCTGGCTCAACGAAGGATTTGCAACCTATTGTGAAGCGCTTTATTTTGAATCTCTGGACGGCGACTCTGCACGGCAAAAACACATGGAAAACCTGCAAACAATCTATTTCGGCGAAGTTATCAGGCTTGGAAATTTTCCGATCTACGATCCGAAATATTTATGGGGCGGTACGGTTTACCAAAAAGGAGCATGGATTTTGAATATGCTGCGCTGGAATGTCGGCGACTCACTTTTTTTTCAGTCCTTAAAAACGTATGCGAATCGTTTTGCTTACGGCAATGCCTCGACAGATGACTTGAAGAATACTTTTGAGGATGTATCGGGACAAAACCTGGATTGGTTTTTCGATCAATGGGTTTACGGAGAAGGTTTTCCGGAATTGCAAGTCGGTTGGGAGATGACGCGTGCCGGTAATGCAAAATACATTGTCGGCGTAAAAATCCGACAAAAGCAAAAAAGCGACAAGCCGTTTTATTTGCCCATGGAGATAGAAATTCAAACGGCTTTGGGAAATGTGTTGGATACTGTTATTGTCAAAAACAGGGAGAATGATTTTCAGTTCACAGTCGATGGTCTGCCGCGGGAAATGATCATCGATCCGAATCAATGGCTGTTGAAAAAGGTGAACATTATTTCCAGGCCTCTTCCCCCGGGCTTTAAGCCGGATGAATTTAACCTGGCACAGAATTATCCGAATCCATTTATGCCGGGCTCAGGTGCCGGCCCGACGAAGATTATTTTGCAAATCGGGATTAAAAATTCACCTTTTTGGGTTTCATTAAAAATTTACAATGTATTAGGACAAAAGGTCAGAACATTAGCAAACAAGAGGATGGCGGGAGGGCTTTATACCTTTTCCTGGGATGGCGCGGACGACTCCGGAAAACCTCTGCCCAGCGGCATTTATCTCTGCCGGTTAAAATCAGAAGACAAAATAATGACAAAAAAAATATCTTTACTTAGGAATTAATTGGAGGAGCAAAAAAGAGAATGAATGATTTAACGATTGATCTTAAAGGCAAGGTCGCGCTGGTAACAGGAGGCTCGCGTGGCATTGGCCGCGCGATCGCAGCACGACTGGCAGAGGCCGGTGCGGATGTGGCCATTAATTATTTACGCAAGAAAATCGCCGCGAATGAAACCGTCGCTCTTGTTGAATCCAAAGGGTCGAAAGCGCTGGCCATTCGCGCCAATGTGGGTGACTATGAGGCCATTCATCACATGATTGATGAAATCAAGAATCATTTTGGCAAACTGGATATCCTGGTCAGCAATGCGGCATCGGGTGTACTGAAACCGGCGATGGAGCTGACGGAAAGACACTGGCACTGGACCATGGACATCAACGCCGGCACGTTGCTCCCGCTAACCCAACATGCGCTGCCGTTGATGGGCGAAAGCGGCGGGAAAATCGTTGCCGTTTCCAGCCTTGGATCTGTGCGTGCTATTCCCAATTATGCGGCGGTTGGCGCCTCCAAAGCGGCATTGGAATCTCTCATCCGCCACCTCGCTGCAGAACTTGCGCCGCAAGGTGTTTGTGTTAATGCTGTGTCCGCCGGCGTTATCGATACGGACGCTCTGAAACACTTTCCCAACAGGGAGCAATTGATTCGGGTTTCTCTGGACAAAACTCCATCCGGAAGATTGACCACACCGGAGGATGTTGCCAACATTGTCCTTTTCCTTTGCAGTCCGCTGGCCAAGCAAATCCAGGGACAGACGATTATTGTGGATGGCGGTTATTCTATCCTGGGTTGACCGATTTTATGCAGCCGGGGCAAGATATACTTGTTGAGGGTTAAAATGTAACAAATGATTGTCATTGCGAGGAGTGAGGAACGAACGACGAAGCAATCGCATAACTGCCTGTTAAGCATGAGATTGCTTCGCTCCACTTCGTTTCGCTCGCAATGACATGACCCCAAAAGTCATGTCACAAACTAATCCGTAACAAGTATAGTACCTGTTTGTTTGGGGAAAATGACGAAGATAATTTAAGCACAGGAAAACTGTTTATGAAAAATCCATCTTTTGCAAAATTTATGGAAAAAGTTGAAAGTACAATTGAAAATCTTGACGAAAATCGGTTGCGAAACGTCTTGATGCGCTTTGCCGAAAACACTGATGCCAACAAACGATATGTTTTTCTTGAGCAATTGGAAGCGAGTCTTGCTTCAGTTGAACATGGGGGGATATCGAATGAGGAATTGGTAACTTCCCCGGAAGATCTATTGGAAGAAATCACTGCTTTTAATCAAAGGATTTTAGACAAAGAATTTTTCGATGAGGAATTAAGCCAACGCGCCTGGGAGAACGAGGAGCGAACTTATTGGAGAGAGTATGACGATTATGGAGATATTGATTTTTCGTCTGAAGAATACGTCCTTGTTGCAGAGGAATTGCTTGACAGAGCAAAAATAATTTTCCGCCAAAAAGATTTAGATACTGCTTATAAAGCCTATAAATTATTATTTGATATTTTTGAAAATCCGGACTATTATGATGACGAAGAATATTTTGTTTACAACTTTTCTTTTCAAGAAGCACTAAATTCAGATGCTTTTACAGAACACGAAACAATCTACCTCCGATGCTTGTATTTTAATTTTGAAAAAGATAATGATTTCCAAAGCATATACTCTGAAATATTAAAAAGAAAAATCTTGTTTCGTGAGATCGTGGAAATTGATAGAGATCCGTTGCCACGGCAGGAAGAATTTATTGACGGTTTTGTGAAATATCTGCAAACCGATGCAAATAACGATGAATATCTTGTTGACGCTCTTTTTCTAAAAGGGGGGATTGAAGCAATTCGAAAATCAGCTTATTCTCAGAGGGAAAAGCATCCTGCTGTTTTCTTGACTTTTTATCAATATCAAAAAAATCAAAATATAGAGCAAACTGAACTGAAGCAAATAATTCTCGACGGTTTGAAAATAATTTCCGACAAGTTTAAAACAAAGTTCATATTATGCCACGATCTCATCGAAATAGCCAGGGAGTTAAATGATAAAAGCCTGCTCTTGCTCGGTTTGTCAACAGCCTTTTACTGTATGCCTTCTCTCAGAAATCTTGCATATTTTCTAAATTTTATTCTTGCTGAAAAAAATGAAACCGAGATTAATAAATTATTTGAATTTTTATCTAAGCAAAATGTAAAGAAAGATTCAGATAATTTTTCTTTTGAAATATTGGACTCGGAAGATGCAATTTATTCACTTGATGCTTATACGATCGAACGTAAATCTGTTTTGCTAGGTCGTTATGTTTTGGGAGGCATTGAACCTCTTTTACCTTTCATTAATGCTGAGGACTATTTGGGATTCAGCAGCAGCAAAAATTACGTAGCAATAACTTGTGCTCTCGCCTTAAAATCTATTTCCCGGGATAAAGATGCTTTTGCTATTGATCTTCTGCTCGATCATTACTGCTTTGACCTCCACTCCCCGGAATATCTTACACTGAAAAATCTTGTTTCGAAAAAAGCAATTTCGCTTTCGAACTCTCATGCGCTTACAAAATCTTTGCAGGAAATCGAAAAACTTGCCATTAATCGCGTTGCTTTTATATTGGGTAATAAAAAAAGAGGTGGTTACGATAGTGCCTGCCTTTTATTGGTGGCTTGCGCAGAAGGTAAAAAAATTTTAACAGGGGATGGAAACAATCTGATTCTTCAAATCGACATGGAATACAAAAGATATTCAGCATTCAGACAGCCTCTTAAAAGTTTGACTGCTAAAAGCAAATTGCTTGTTTCTGTGTCTTGATGCAATAATCTTTAATGTGCGACGCACCTTCCAGATGCGTCGCACGTGGTTGACCAGGGAGGAATAAAAAGCATCTAGCATTCTTAATTCAAGAAATTGTTCGCTGCCTTGAGAAATTATATACAATCCGGATTGCTCAAAAATATATGCTGCCAACGATAGCTCAAAAATCTGAAAAACTTATCATCGGGCTCATGTCCGGTACCTCGGCGGACGGAATCGACGCTGCACTTGTGCGCGTACGCGGCCACGGGAGGCAAACCCATTTGGAACTGCTGGCGTTTCGAATGATCCCGTTTTCAAAAAAGGTCTCGAAAAAAATCATTGAAATTGCTTCGTCATCACATGTTCCGGTTGATGAACTTGTCCGCTTAAATTTTTACCTGGGTGAAGCCTTTGCAGAATCTGCACAAAGTATTGCTCACGACGTCGGTATTCCTATCGGTCAAATTGACCTCATCGGCTCGCACGGGCAAACAATCCGGCATCTGCCGGATTTGCACCTGTTTCTGGATAAAAAAATATCCGCCACTTTACAAATTGGTGACCCGTCTGTGATTGCAAAAAAAACCGGTGTGGTTACTGTCGGTGATTTTCGTCCCGGCGATATGGCCGTGGGAGGACAGGGTGCGCCGTTGGTGCCGATATTTGATTTTATCATTTTTCGTGCTGAAAGAAAAAATCGCATTTTATTGAATATTGGTGGGATTGCCAATATTACCGGCCTGCCGAAGGGCTGCACTATTGATGACGTGATTGCCTTTGACACCGGCCCGGGAAACATGCTGATCGATGCTTATTGCAAAAATCATTTTTCCATGGATTTTGATAAAAACGGAGATATTGCCGGGAGCGGAACGATTTGTGATGAGATGCTGCGTGAACTTTTATCGGATAAATATTTCCGGCTTTTGCCGCCAAAATCAACGGGCAGGGAATTTTTCGGAGAAAAATTCCTCCACCGAATTGAAGCACTGGCTAAAAAATATCATGTTAATGAACGCGACACCCTCGCCACCATCACTGCACTGACATCAAAAAGTATAGCCCAGAGCCTGAAGGAATTTATTCCCTACCACATCGATGAATTAATTGTGAGCGGAGGCGGGGTTGAAAATAAAACTTTGATGCAGGGATTAAAGGATGAAGTGCCGCAAAGCCGCGTGCTCCTTTCGGATGATTTCGGCATTCCTGCCGATGCAAAAGAAGCCATTTGTTTTGCCGTTTTGGCCAATGAAACAATCAGCGGGGGATTTGGTAATTGTCCCGGGGCAACCGGCGCGGAAAAGGCAACGGTTCTGGGAAAGATTTGTTTGTAAAGATTCCAATTTCAGCGTTCATTCATTTCTCGTTCCCACGCTCCTGCGTGGGAATGCTTGTTTCGACGCTCTGCGTCGAGCATTGAGAGGTGGTAATATTTATTTTATGTCAGTAAAACGCCTCATTGCTTTGCCCACTGTTTTAAAAACCGCATTACTTTTTCAGGATCGTGTCCCTTTTTTGTCGATCCCTTTGGATATTCCAGCGCACCCGTTTCCTGGGTATGTATTTGTCTACCGTTGCTGTCCAGAACAACAAATACAGGAATCCCCAGCTTGTTCGGACTGCCATAGCGCTTGTCAATCTGCATATTGTGATCTCTTTTGCCGAGATCAACCAGAACCAATTCATAATGTTCATGAAGGTATTGATTCACCTGCTCATTCGTCTCGATGAGGTGATGCAGTCTCTGGCACCAGGGGCACCAGTTGGCGCCGAACATAAGCAGCACACGCTTGTTTTCCATTTTGGCCGTTTTGATGGCATTTTGAATATCCTGCTCTGCATTGGCGGTTGAATCATAAATGTTTTTGAACTTGAAATCGTCCTTGTATTTATCGGAATCAGCGGCATTGGCGAAAATGTATCCTCCGGCAAGAAGCAACAAGAGGCAAATATATTTCATATTCAATCCTTCCCTTTCAGCAATGTTTCAACTTTTTCCACTTTTGATTTCATTCTCGATTCATCTCCACGACGATAATCGATTTTAATGGAAACCGAAATGCGGTTGCTCTGCGGCTCCAGTACTTTGTAGCATCGGGTGATGACATCAAACACCGCTTCCCAGGAGCCTTCCAGGATTGTTCCCATGGATGTTAATTGATAAGTGATGCCGCTTTTATCAATGACATCAATTATTTGCGCAACATATTCGCTGACGCTTTCCCCTTTGTCTGTGGGAAACATGGTGAATTCTGCCAGTACCATTTTTCAAAAGTCCTTTTTTATTTTATATTGAGAGGTGGTAATATTTATGTCAGTAACCCGGACGCAGAGCGTCCGAAAATTAAGCAGCCGCGCTTTCGGTTTCTGTTGCAAAAAGGTCTTTGTATTGCCGATAGGCCATTGCAATTTTTTCATCATAACGGTTCTTTTTATAAGCC
>JAACEJ010000214.1 GCA_011682565.1 Actinomycetota bacterium
CAAACGGGTACGCCTATGAACGCTGTTTCATTGATCGCCGTGAATGACACCTCCGCATATCCTTTCTGGCCGTTTGCGAAAATTGAAGACAATGGCGAGTACAGCCTCGGTCCTCTTCCACAAGGAAAATATAAAATTCTTGCCCTCACCGGTTTCGGCAGGGATGAGGGCTACCTCTCCGAATTTTACGACGGCAAGCTGCAATTTGATAAAGCGGATGTTTTGAATTTGTCTGCCGGTGAAATGTCGAATATAAATTTTGCTTTAAAAAAGGGCGCGGTTATCGAGGGTTTTGTGGATCTCGCACCCGGCGATGTTGTTCATTGGGCCGGTAAAGATACATTGGACGGCATCCCTGTCGTTGCTTTTGACGCGGAAACCGGCAAAGCTGCAAGTTATGATTTTGTTCAGTTCAATGGCGGTTACCGTATCGAAAAATTGTTTCCCGGCTCTTACAAAGTAATGGCTCTGCCGATCCCTTCACCGTTTGCTGCGACGTATTTCGGCGGTGGCGCCGCGTTCGATGATGCATCCAGCGAAGCGATTAACGTGAATTTTGGCGATAAATTTTCCGCGGACATTGAACTGCAAAAAGCCGGCGGCAGCATCTCCGGCCACGTTGTTCGTCTGGAGGATGACGCGCCGCTTGCAAATATCGTCGTGATTGCTTATACGGCATCCGGCCATGCTGCCGGTTTTGCTATAACCGACCTGGACATGAAAACCGGCTTGTCAAGTTCTGATGACGGCTCTTATGTGATCCGGGGCCTCCGCTCCGGTGAATATTTTGTGCGCACTTTTGCCCTGTCTTCTGCCCTCGGCCTCATCAACCAGGTCTCGGCGCTAAGCAGCATCGGTAAAGATACGGATATCCTGCAATTGCTTGGCGGCGGTCTGGACATCAATCTCAGTTTCGACGCCTATGCCGATAAATGGTACGCTGATGAAATTGCCAAAACGGATATTAATCTGAACGAGCTTCTTTTCAGTGCCAGCAGCTACGGTGTGCCGAGCGAGTGGGATAATGCCCTGTTTCCGCTTTATGCACCCGTGCCGTTTTTCAATCCTGTTCCGGAAAACGTGACGGCTGTGAACGTTACCGATGGTGCAACTGCAGCAGGTATCGATTTTCAACTCCGTCCCGGCAGTTTTAACGACATTGTTAATGATGTTCCGAAAAATAGAATTTCAATTCCTGAGCAATTTGTTGTGCAGCAAAATTATCCCAATCCGTTCAATCCTACTACGCGGATAACTTATTCGCTGCCGCGAAACGCTTTTGTCAGCATTGATATTTTCGATGCATTGGGACGTCATGTCCGCTCGCTTGTAAACCAAAATACTTCAGCCGGACAGCATGATATTTCGTGGGATGGCGTCGATGGGAATGGTAAAGCGGTTGCCGCTGGACTTTATTTTACCCGGGTGAAGGCAATGGGTGAGGTGAGGATGATTAAAATGTTGTATGTGAAATGAATTTAGATGCTTAGAGCGTTGCATAATACGTAACGGATTAAAAACCAACCCCTTTCGGAAGGATGCCTATTTTTTTCTATTTGATTTTATCATAAACAGTAACTATATCTTTTGGTGAGTATGATTAGACAAATATTATTACATCATCAAAAATATGAGGTAGATATGCCTGCACAAACAGTAAAAATTGATAAAAAAAGGCGCATCAAACTGCCTGAAAAAATGTGCGATGTGATCGGGCTTTTGCCGGAAACAGATGTTATCATTGAATTGACAGATAATGGGCTTTTCATCAAGCCAAAGCTTTCGGCAACACCGATCACCAAAAGAATTGCAAATATGGGACTACCCGTAACTGATTGGATTCAAATGGAAAAAGAGATTGAGAGAGGACATTTGCGATAATGGATGATCCGGTATTCTAGGACGCGAATGTTTTTATGTATGCTGCTGGAAAATCTCATATTTATAAAAATCTTTGTCTTTATCTCCTAACTCGAAAAAGAAACGGAAAATAATTTAACGCAGAGTACGCCGAGATCGCGGAGAAAAACGTGACTAAAAAACAATAAAAAACTGGGTCAATATCAAATTGAGTGGGTAAAGTAGTACGTTGCCACTTTGTTATTAGATTTAAAGACAAAATGATTAAATGAATAGTTCGTTAACTCGAACTTGCAGTAGGCAAAATGACACCACATGAAAAAAACAAAGAAATATCCAGTATAAAAAAAGCAACCGAGATGTAACTGAACAAGGCGTGTCATTCAGGATGAATCTTGTTGGGAAAACGCGATAATTTGATTCATTACTCAATTGCCTTCCGATTTGTACCCATCTTCCTTCAACAACTTTATCTCCCTCTGTATAAAACTCAACTTTTTGCCGATATTAAGCAAGTAGAGAAAGATTGCCGTCCAGATAAAAGCATACGCTATAAATAAATAAGTCAGATTGCTCATATATTGTTCCTTTCTATGAATGAATCTTAATTTTCAGCCTTTCAAACTCTGTTGCTACCATTCCCGTTTTATATCTTAGAAATAACAAAGTAGCAAATAATATAGTAAACGCGCCGAGACAAATCATTAACGTCATCAGCATTTCCGGCGCAAGACCGCTCCCCTCTTTGCCGCCCATAACCGGGGCAGGGTGCAGCGTGCGCCACCAGCGGATGGACATGTAAACAATGGGAACATCCAGGAAACCGATGATGCCGAATACGGCGGCGAATCGCGCTCCTCTTTCTTTGTCGTGTACATAACTGCGCAGCATCAGGTAGGCGATATAGATGAGCCACAAAATAAAGGACGTGGTCAGTCGGGCGTCCCAGGTCCAAAAGGTATTCCATACCGGTTTTGCCCACATCGGCCCGGTGATCAAGACGATGGTGATGAACAGCACGCCGATCTCCGCCGAACTTGCCGCCAGTATATCCCACGATTCTTTGCCGGTGCGCAAAAAGGCAATGCTCGCAATACAAACGACAAAAAAGGCGAGAAACGAAACCCAGGCCGAGGGAACATGAAAATAGAATATTCTTTGCACATCGCCCATCGTACGTTCGGTCGGCGCATAGATAAAAGCAAAATAGAGCGCCGCTAAAATTGCGACGTAGCTTAACAGAATGGGAATCAGATATTTTTTATCCATAACGGGGGCCTCTATTCTTCAAGAACATATTCATATAATAAAAAACAAACAACCAGAAAAATAACATCGAAAATAATGAGAATGCGCATCCACGACCAGATTTGGGAAATGTCCCTGCCGGCCAGCAGGTACGATGTGCTTTTTGAAGCTGCCAGAATAATTGGAATGGTGACTGGAAATAACAGAATCGGCAACATTACTTCACGGGATTTTGTGTTTGCCGAAATTGTGGAAAAAAGTGTGCCCACACCGGCAAAACCGAGCGTTCCGAGAAAGAGTACCAGCAGCAACAGCGGCAGTACACCGTGAAGGTCCAGGTCGAACAGCACAACCATAACCGGCAATGAAATGATTTCCACGATGGTAATAAAAATAATATTTCCGATCACTTTGGCAATATAAAGCAAACTGCGGTCAACCGGACAAAGCAGAATGCCCTGCATGTGAGCGTTTTCATGTTCCCTGGCAAACGATCGGCTCAGTCCGAGATTGCTGGCAAAAATGATGGCGATCCATAAAATCCCCGGTGCGGTGGTGCGGATTTGCTCGGAGCCGGGATCAAAAATAAAATTAAAGACAGCGACGACGATGAGGGAGAACACCAGCATGGAAACAATGATTTCCTTACTGCGCATTTCCAGAATCAAATCTTTTTGGACGATGGTCAGGATTTGTTTCAGGCCCGTCATTTCGCTTTGTCCGCCAGTAAATTTTTAATGTGATTTGTTGTGATGGATGCAGTCGGCTCGTCTGCAATAACACGGCCGTCTTTGATGATGATTAATCGATGTGAATTTTTAACGGCATAGTCGATATCATGGGTTGTCAAAAGCACAGTGCTGTCGTGGGCAATGAAATTGTGCAGCAGGTCATTCAGCATCTTGTGCGCATTGACATCGAGACCGGCAAAAGGTTCATCCAAAAGCAAGATATTCGGGCGATGAATGATTGCACGAGCCAGGGACAAACGCTGTTGCATGCCGCGTGAAAATGTTTGCACAAGCTCGTATCGCCTCGTCTGCAAATTCACCTGCTGTAACAGTTCATCAATGCGCTGCTGCAAATTTTGTACAGCATACATTTTTCCGTAAAAATGCAGATTTTCTTCAGCAGAGAGATCACCGTATAAAAAGCTGAAATGGCTCATCACCCCAATTTGGCGGCGAACGGCTATTGGCTCTTTATCAATCCAATGGCCGGCGATTTGGGCTGTCCCTTTGGTCGGACGGGTTAATGTGGCGAGGATTCTTGTGAGCGTCGTTTTGCCTGCTCCATTCACCCCAAGTAATGTTACAAATTGTCCCTTTTGAATTTGAAAGGTAACATCCTGCAGCGCTTGATTGGAAGCAAATGATTTGCTGATGTTTCGTACTTTGATCATTTTTTTGAGCGGGATTTTGTTTTACCGGCAGCGTTTTTGAGAGTCATTTCAATACCTACGAGTTCATCCATCAACGATTGCCTTTTGTTTTTTGTCTCCTGCAAATCATTTTGTGCCGCTGCGAGGTCGAGTCTGGCGATCTCCAGGATGAGTTCTTTTTTCCTTTGCGCTATTTTCGTGCGGTCAATTTTTTCAATTGACGAGATTTTCTTTGTCTTGCGAACATATCCAATGACCAAGGCAAGCCCAAGCAAAACAACTGTCAATATAATGATCCTGGTTGACGATTGTGCCTGTCCTCCTCCCGCGCGACGCAGCGTGAAGCTGATTCTGGTTCCTTTGGCTATGTTGTCGAGACCATAACGATGGTAGGTATTACCGCGTATTGAAAACGGCCCATCATCCGCAAGCTGTGCTGAAACCAGAGTCATGTTGGGGTCACTGATAAAAAGATTAAATGTCCGTGAAGGTTGATCGACAGTGAATGAAACGGGAAGTGAATTTCCCTTCCATGGAATTTCATAAGAATAGGAGACTTGTTTGTTTCCCGGAAGCATTATCGTTTTATCGAATACGAATTGTCCGTGCTGAATGATTTCTCGCGATGAGGTGGCAGCGAAATTGACGGCAGTTTGTGGCAATTCAAATTGAAGCGTTGCGCCGCCGATATGCTGGTTGTGGATAGCGTGTGTAATTGCTTTTTTGCCGGGATTGTTGAGAACAAAAGACTCTCGGAATCGGACTGTTTTACCCAGATTGTCGATAAAAATATGATGCATTAATGTGTTTACATCCGCTGCGGAATGGGTGGAATCATAAACGACAATGTCTTGTTGCAGCGGATTTGTGCCTGCTTTAAAATTCGTACCGTGGCTGTAATATCTCACCCCTTGATAATCCACGGCTGCGAACCAGGTCGAAAGTGAGTCGATGTTTTGCACAGTGAAGCGATAGTTGCCGGAGGACAGCGACCGTGTCTGTTGCAGTCCGGCCGGGTTGACATCAGTCTTTTCTATCTTTTGCAGGTGAACCTGAATCGACGCTACGGCAGAACTGTCGCGCGTCCCATCGATGATACGACCGCGGATGATATGTTCTGCCAAAGCAGAGTGCTGGCCAACGGCAAAAAGAGCGACCACTAAAAATATTTGACACAGTTTTTTCATGAGTAAAAGTTTTTCCACAAAAAGATTAGCCTGAGAATGTTACAGTTGCGCCCCGCAATTTGAACAAAATTTATTCCCCTTTTCATATTTATTTCCGCATTGCGCGCAAACCAATTCCGTTGTTGGCTGCAATTTATCTTTCACTATAGCAATTTCTGCTTCGAGATTATTCAAAAAGTTTTTATTTTTCAATCCACCTGTTCTGCCAATTTCCGAGTCAGCCTTTTGAATCGCTGCCTCACGTTCAGCAATGAGCATCTTGTAATCTTGTTCGGATAATTTTTCTGTCTGAAAATCAAATTCCAGATCGTGAATCGTTTCACGAATGAGTTGCTTTTGATGAAGCAAATCATCTGTTTTTTGATCGACAATTTGCGATTTTTTTGCAAACAGAGGTACGGCGACAAAGCCGCACACAGCAAGGATGAAAATGTATGAAATGATTTCTATCATTGATAGTTACACACTTTTTTTCCAGTTCGGCGTCATGGCTAACAGAGTTCCCAATACCATTACAATCCCACCAATCCACATCCAGATCACCAGCGGGTTAATAAGGACACTGACTGTTGCCATTTGCGAAGCCTTGTTATAATTTGCCAGAATTACGTACAAATCTTCTTTCAGGGTGGAACGGATGCCGACTTCTGTGGCCGGCTGAAAGTTTGGATGATAGTGCTTTTCCGATTTAATGGTTCCGACAGGTTTACCGGAGTTGAGGATTTGGAAATTTGCCGCATCAATTTGGAGGTTGCCTTTGGTTGTGCTGCTGATTCCCTGAAAAACGAGCTGGTATTTACCTGCCCGAATTGTGTCGCCTTTACGAATTGTT
>JAACEJ010000215.1 GCA_011682565.1 Actinomycetota bacterium
TGTGAGTTCGGCCATTCATGTGGATAATACCGCCCGCGTCCACAGTGTACGCCCGGATAATCCGCTTTACTACGATGTGATCAGAAGATTCTATGAAAAAACCGGTGTGCCGGTTATTTTGAATACCAGCTTTAACAAGCACGGCTTGCCGATCGTTCATCGCCCCAAAGAAGCCATCGAACATCTGCTCTGGGGTTGTGTCAATGAACTGGCCATCGGGAATTACATCGTCCGTTTGAAAAGCACTAATGGTAAAAATGATTGAGGAAAATGCATTATGCTGAAAATCTCCGTCGTTGTTGTTTGTTATAACGAAAGAGAAAATATAGATCGATGCATTTCTTCACTGATGAAACAAAATTATAGCCATGATTTTTATGAAATCATTTTTGTGGACAATAATTCGACAGACGGTACAAAGGAAATAATCGGCAATTATGCTGAGAAATATGATAATATTCGTCTCATTATAAACCCGGTTAAAGGCATTGCCGGAAGCCGCAATGTCGGCGTAATGAATGCGCGATATGACTATGTTGCTTTTATTGATGCGGATTGTTATGCTCCTGAAGGTTGGCTCGAAAAACTTGCCGCCGGTTTTGAACGGCATTATGCGAATGACCAAAAGACAGCCGCGGTCGGTGGTTCGAATGTACCGCCCAAACAGCACTCCCGGTTTTATGATGTCCTCAACATTTTTCTCAATACTTACCTGGGCAGCCATGGATCGGTGCAGGGGATGAGATTTCAAAAGGATAGAAAAGTGCCGCATCTGCCCACAATCAATGTCTTATATGATAAGAAAGTGTTGCTTGCAGTGGGCGGTTTCGATATAACATTCACCAACATCGGGGAAGACCAGGATTTGAGTTATCGGCTCGAAGAAAATGGATATCATTTTTACTATCTGGCTGGTGCGGAAATCACGCATAAATTGCGGCCGGATTTGCGCAAATGGCTGCAAAACATGTTTGTCTATGGCAAGGGTCGTATGTGGTTGATGCGAAAACATCCTGATCGGGTGGAATGGCCACTGCTTCTTCCCGCGGTTTTTGTTTTTTCTTTGCCTTTTACTCTCCTTGCTTTTATTCATTTTGCTTTTCTTGCACCCCTTTTGTATTTCGTCTTAGTTTTTGTCGTGAGTTTTATTGAATGCGCCGGAAAGCGCAAATTAAAATATTTTATGGATTTGTTTGGTCTTTATGTCGGAACGCACATCGCTTATGGAGTAGGTGAGTGGTACGGCTTGATAAAAAATCGCGAGTTATTGCGGCAGGAAACACAGCCGCAGCTTGTAATTAAAGCGGAAATAGATTCATGACAAATTCGTAAAAAGTCGAAAAGCGTGTCATCGCGAGGAGCGGAGCGTTAGTTTATCCCGAATTATCGGGGAAACGGTCTTTATTAAACAGCATTTTAGCCAACACGTAGATTGCTTCGCTTCGCTCGCAATGATATTTTGGGACTTTTCACGAGCAACTTATTCATTAGAAAGAAAAAAACATCAATGAAAAACGCATATAAAATTTTTTCAACCTGGCTAAAACAAGACCAAAAGCATATTCTCTATGTGATATTAATCGTTGCCTTGGTTATAAGAATCGGATTTGTTCTTGCGCTCAATTCGCACAAGTATTATTTTAGCGATACCCGCCATTATGACTATGCCGCCCGCAACATTCTCGACGGCAACGGCTTTGGCGAAAAATATAATCGTTCGCCGCTGTATCCGGTTTTCATGGCCGGGGTTTATGCGGTGTTCGGAAAATCCTTTATCACCATGCGCCTGGTCGAGTCTCTTGTCAGCGTATTGATTTGTTTCCTTATCTATGTCATCGGACGAATCGTTTTCAGCACAACCGTGGGATTGATTGCAGCGGCAATTGCTGCCGTGTACCCTCACTTTATTTTGCTGGCCGGCATTCTCTATTCAACAAATATTTTTACACTATTTTTAGCACTCAGTTTGTTTCTTTTGCTTAAAACGGATCGGGAAAAAACGGTTCTCTTTTCAGCTTTGGCCGGTCTGGCTAGCGGCCTGGCTGCTTTAACGATTCCATCGTTGTTTTTTATTTTGCCTTTTTGGGTTTTATGGCTTGTTTTCAAACCTTCGCAAAGCTGGTTTTTGAAATTAGGAACCGGGTTTGTTTACTTGTTTCTCTTTGCGCTGACACTTGTGCCGTGGACGTTGCGCAATTATAAAGAGTATGGACGCTTTACCCTTGTTCGCCCGATTCCCAGCACTGTTTTGCCCAACCTGAAAGACCTTAACGCACAAAAAAAGGAGATTGAGAACGGCTTTCAGGGTACCACAGAATATCTCAAGTTGCATCCCAAGGGAACAAAAGAAGATAATATCACAAATATGTTCCTGCACTATGTAAAAAATCCCTGGGCAACAATAAAATATGTTATGAGTGAAATGGGACATTTCTGGGCTTTATATCCGGATCGGCTGAATACTCCGAATCCGGAATATCGAAAAAAAATCCATAAATCTGATGCGAGGATGGCCACCGGCGGTACCCGAATTTGGAAAATTGTCAAAATCGGCAGCATCATGGTGATGGCTCCTGTTTTTGCGCTGGCGCTGCTGGGACTTGTGGTTTCCGGGCCGTTTGAGCGCAACAAAATATTATTGATTCTGACGATTTTCTCTATCGCTTTTGGCTACTCGATGATCCTGGCTGAAGTCCGATACAGAATCCCGGTCGAACCGTACATTCTCATGTTTGTGGCTGCCGGAGTTGCATTTATATTCAAGCGCAGACCCAATTACAAATAAATTTTACGAGCTTTGATGCAAACATTTGCCAGAAAAATAGGCTCCTTCCAACTTTTAATTTTTGTTGTCTTTGGCGTATTGCTGGGCTTTTCAATTTCAGTTATCGGCCGGCTGCCAAATCAAATGTTGTTGGTTGCTATTTTTGGGATCAGCTTTCCGTTTCTTGCCTTTATTGTTGGAGATATGCGGCGGTTTCTTCTTGCCGCGAGTGCGGCTATTCTTCCCATTACCGTTGATGTAAATTTTATAAATGTTTTTGAAAACCAGGCCGGAGCGCATACGATTGGAATTTCTTTACAGGATATTTTCGTCTTGCTTTTGATATTTTTATGGCTGGTGGACGCGGCATCAAAAGAAGATGTTGCTTTTCATTTTTATCCGCGTCTTACAATTCCGGCCATCCTTTATTTTGAGGCCTGTCTTCTCACGCTCGTTTGGGCACCGAGGTTAGATCTGGCAGCAATGGAAATCGTTCGTATGGCAAAAGTGCTTATTCTCTATTTTGTCATTGCAAACCAAATCAGGGATAAAAGCGATTTGAAAATTGTTGCCTGGGCATTGATCGCTTCTGTTGCATTCGAAGGATTCATTGCTGTACTGCAAACGATCAAAGGCGGAACCATCGGCCTTGACTTTCTCGGCGAAGCCTACCTGCCTGACATCGATCATTCAAAATTATGGCGCGTGATGGGAACACTCGGGCACCCCAACAGATTGGCGATGTATCTTGAAATGTTATTGCCGCTTTGTTTCGGCATGTTTCTTCTGGAAAAACGAGTCAAGCTCAAGATGATAGCAATATCTGTTTTCGGCCTGGGACTCGTTGCTCTTATTATGACCGGTTCCCGCGGCGGTTGGATAGCTTTTATTTTGGGAATGCTGGTTTTTTTCTTTATTGCTGTGAAGAGTTGCCATATTAGATTAAGCATGCTTTTCGGAACCGGGCTCATCAGCATCGCTGTTATTGCCGGCATTTCTCTGGCTTTTTCGGGGATGATCGAAGAACGCATTCATGGTAATGACTATGGTTCTGCCATGAGTCGAATCCCGATGATCCAGATCGCCATAAATTTAATAGAGGCACATCCCCTGGGAGGGGTCGGGATTAATAACTATGCGGTCGTTATGAAAAAGTATAACGACACCATCCTGGGACGGCGCTTCAAGTCCATTCCCCGACCGGTGCACAATATGTTTTTATTAGTGACAGGGGAAACCGGAATTATCGGTCTTTTGATGCTGTTGTTGCTGCTATACTTTTTTTTCGCAATGGCGCTAAAATCCGCCCGCTCTCCCGATGAAACGATATCCATTATCAATATCAGTGTGCTTGCCGGAATAGTGGCAATGTGTGCGCATGGAATGGTGGATAAGCATTCGCCAGGCGGCTATCCGCTTTTTTATGTATTTATGGCTATGATTGCGTCTGCATATTTTTTAAACGGGCATCTTTCGCATAACGATTTGTCCCAGCCAATGGATGTTGGTGATGAAGAAATTGAACGGCCAAAGTAAATCTCAGGTACCTGATGCTCAAAAAAATGGTTCTCAATATTGGCGGTGTGTTTCTTGTCTTGTCCGCCATAATGCTCTTTGCCTCTTTTTCATCGATTTTGTTGGCCAGGCTCCTCAGTCCCAATGATTTCGGTGAATTTGCGTTGATGAGAACCCTCATTCTCTTTATTCCACCTCTGGCTGTCTGGGGGCAGGATATTGCAACAGCCCGTTTTTTTAGCCGTAATGATGCCCGCCGCTACCGATGGGATGCCGCATTCAGAAATGTTCTTTCCGTTACCACGGTTTTAGTGGTTCTCGGCGTTGCCGTTGCATGGTTTGTTTATAAATTGGAAGCAGCAAAACTCGCAGGATTGTTTATTGCTGCCGTCTTGCTCAGTTGCATTATTCTCTTTTCCAACCTGATGCGCAGCCGCGCCCGATACACCGAAGCTATTCTAATGTTGAACGGCTTTCGCGGTTTGTTCTTTTTTGTTCTTGTGATCGTCTATTTTTCGGTTGGTATTACAAAATACGATGCCATTTTCGGGTACATTTTTATCATCGCTCTGGTTGCTTTCGTTGATATTGGCTACTCTTTTCGCACGATCGGAAGGGGAGGACTCAAGGTGCCGAAGGAATTTTATGCGAGCGGCCTTATCCTTATGGGTTCCCAAATGGCTGTTACAATCATGACCTCCCTGGACAGCTTGCTGGTTCCCAGAATATTGGGTTATGATTCTCTTGCACTTTATGCAGCGGCGCTCGTTCCCATCCAGGCGTTCAATATTTTGGGTCGGGCGGGAAAATATGTCTGGGTTCCCGAGTTCGGCAGAAATGAACGCGTCCGTTTCAAGCTCCTGGGCTCGGCCTTGTTTTTCGTTACGTTGGGCTTTGTTCTTGTCGTATTCGTGGGGGCAAAGCCAATTTTGCACATTCTTTACGGCGGCAAGTATGATCATGGTGTAACACTGCTGCGAGTGCTGGCCTTTGTTGGCGCGGGACGGCTGTTCTACGGCCTGAGTTCCAGCCTGATCGTCGGCCGGTTGAAAAAGGAAGCATTGTACTATCATCTTCGAATAAATATTGCTGCAATGATTGTTTATGTTATAACACTATATTTTATGCTGAAAGAATTCGGAGTCATGGGTGCGGCTTTGGCATTGTTAATTGTTACTACACTTCGAATGGGATTGAGTTATTGGGTAGTTTACAAATTCAAGGACGGTCTGAAAGAAACGATCTGATCGGCAAAAAAGTAAAAACGAAAATCAAAAAATGCGATTAATCTATTTATCAAATGAAAGATTTCCCAGCCGCGATGCCGTGAGCATCCAGCAGATGCAGAACGTCGAGGCATTTGGCCACACCAGCCTGAACGTAACTTTTTTGCGCCCCTATTTTATCGAATTGGCCAAATATTCAAAAGACGAAATTTGCGATTTTTACGGTGTTGAAAAAAACTTTGAGATTGTTACCCTGCCGAGCTTGTTAAGTCTGAGCAAGCCCGTGTATGGTGTGGATATGGGGTACGATGTTGTTAGCAAGCGTAAAAGGAAAGTTCCGTTTATCGGTGGTTTTTCTTTGATGCTCTCTACATGGTTTTATATTTTGCGCGAATGGGCAAAGGGTAAATTCAGCAAGCCGACAATAATCTATTCGCGCAATTTGAATGCTGCGTATGTTTTTATGCGTTTCAGGGAAAGATGGTTCAAAAACAAAGAGATGAAAATATTTGTCGAGGCGCATGCGCTCAGCCAAAAGCCGGAGCATTATTACGATTATATTATTCAACATTGCGACGGCATTGTGAGCATTACCCAATCACTGAAAAATGCACTTTTGGGAAAATACAACCTGGCTGAAAAAGATATTTTTGTTGCTGCGGACGGGGTGAAGAGTAGCTGGCTGCAGAGTCAAAAACTGAGCAAAAGTGAAATTCGCAAAAAACTTCAGATTCCCGATATTTACCAAAAAGTTGTTGTTTATACCGGCGGGTTTTCTCCCGGCAAAGGAGTGGAAATACTTATTCAGGCGGCGGCTGAATTTGATGAAAAAGTGATGTTTTATCTGCTGGGAGGTGCACCACGAACAATCAAAGAAGTGCAGCAAATGACAAAATCCGATCAATATAATAATGTTCATTTTGCCGGATTCATTCCGCCGCGGGATATTGCGCTTTACCAGACTGCTGCCGATGTTTTGATATTGCCCAACACTTCGG
>JAACEJ010000216.1 GCA_011682565.1 Actinomycetota bacterium
CAAGGCCAAGGAAGGCGAAAATTTTAACCACAGGAATACATTGAGTATTTTGAGGATTAAAATTTGAGCCTGACGCCGGAATTGGGCAAAAGGGGGCGTTTTGCAAAGGTCTCGGAGGGTACACAGGCACTTGAAGCCTCGAGAAAATAATCTGTCTTATAGTCCACCACTGGTCAGTGTGGTGACCCCTGTATACAATGGGGATAAATATCTTTCCGAATGCATCGAGAGTATTTTGAACCAGACGTATGAGAATTGGGAATACATCATCGTAAACAATTGCAGCAAAGATGGATCTCTAAAAATTGCCCAGGATTATGCAAAAAAGGATTCCAGGATTCGTGTTCATGATAATAAAGATTTTTTGTCAATGGTTGAGAATTTTAACCATTCGCTTCTTCAAATTTCGGATGAAAGCAAATACTGCAAAGTAGTGCATGCTGATGATTTACTCTTTCCCGACTGCATATCGAAAATGGTCGCACTTGCGGAAACAAATCCATCTATCGGAATCGTTGGTTCCTATGTGCTTGAAGGTGTTCGTATAAAATGTGATGGACTGCCTTATCCCGGCTCCGTTTTTTCCGGCCGGGATATTTGCCGGTGGTCTCTAATAGATAGATCCCCTGTAAGTGGCGGCCTGTATGTATTTGGTTCTCCCACTTCACTTCTTATTCGTTCTGATCTCATTCGAGATCGCGACCCTTTTTACAATGAAAGATACCTTCAAGTCGTAGATCAGGAGGTTTGTTATTATTTGTTACAAAAGACGGATTTTGGATTCCTTCATGATGTGCTCACTTTTTCGAGGCTTCATACCAGCTCCACAACTTCTTCGGTTTCCCCGTTAAACAGACTGATCCTGGAAAAACTCATGCTGCTGGTGGAATTTGGACCGACTTATCTTGGCAAGGATGAGTACAAACAAGTTTTATCCCAACGAATGGAAAAATATTATAAATTTCTTTCGAAAAGTCTCTTTGAAAATAAACCTGAGAACTTTTGGAAGTTTCATAGAGAAGAGTTAAAAAACCTAGACCTTCCTTTGAGCAGAACCAAATTGGCCAATGGGGCCTTAAAGGAATTTGTTCGACGATTATTGGTCTTGTCAGCACACCCTGTAAGAACCTTTAAAACGATGTTTAGATTTATCAAGAAAGTGGATAATTGAAGAAGCTCATTTTAATACCTGAATTTTGCACGAGTCGGAGGATTTCATATGCAAGGCACTTAAAGGCGAAGCCATAGTGAACTATTGCGAGCCCTTAATAACGCAGCAGATGAAAGTCTCCGACTCGCCCGAAGGGCAGACAATCTTGAAGTAATAAAGGAAGAATTTCAAAAATACCCAGCAGGTAAAGAATACTGTCATAGAACTATATGTAACTATTTAACATAATGTATTATTTGTAATGTTTTAAGATTGTCTGTGCAAGATTTAGGTAATAATAAATTGGTAGCATACATTAATTCAAAATTCATAATTCACAATTCAAAATTAATTTCTCCGGCTTTGCCGGTTTAGGAGTTGAACTTATGAACCCTCCAAAGAAAAAAGTAAAATTCGCCATCATCGGCAGCGGCGCCATTACTGAAGAAAGCTATCTGCCTGCCGCAGAGACGGCTTCAAATGTTGTCGTCACTCATCTTGTCGATCTGGACATTGAAAGGGCAAGAGATGTGGCTCAATGTTTCCAGATTCCCAATTTTATCAACGATTATCAGGAAATTTTCGGAAAGGTAGATGCCGTCGTTGTTGCAACCCCTCCAAATTCTCATGCAAAAATCAGTATCGATTGCATGAATAACGGGCTGCATGTGTTATGCGAAAAACCGCTGGCCTCATCTGTAGAGCAGGCAAAAGATATGATTGAAGCCTGCGAGCGAACAAAGACTCACCTGGGAATTGGGATGGTCCGTCGCTTGAGCTGGAGTGCCCAAATTCTGAAAAAACTGATTGCCTCAAATCTGTTGGGCAACATTCACAGGTTTGACATCGAAGAGGGCTGGGAGTTTAACTGGCCCCTTCGAACCGGCCATCTTTTCCAAAGCAAAAACTCCAGGGGTGTTATAGAGGATACCGGACCCCATCTGTTTGATCTTCTTTTTTGGATCCTTGGCGCAGAAAATGCAGAGGTGAAGAGCTGCAGAGACGACAGCCGGGGTGGTATTGAAGCCAATGCATTGATTGAACTGGCGGTTGAAAGTTCGTCACAAAAGTCAACGGGAAGGATTGAACTGAGCTTTACCAGAAGGCTGAGAAACACCATGAAATTCTATGGGGAAAGGGGATGTCTTGAAGCAGAGACTGTTGGGGCAAATGAAGTATTTTTCTACCCTGTCGGACAGAATGATGAGCCGCTGACGCTAAGGCAAAAAGACCCAATGCCTAAAAAAAAGAACGAGGACTTTGTTCTTCAGCTTTCCAATTTTGCTGCTTCGGTATTAAACGGGACAAAAAAGTATATACCGGCAGATGAAGCTATTGCGACCATGTCCTTGATTGAAGAATGCTACCATTTAAGAACATCCATTGTTCAGCCCTGGGAGATGAAACATCTGGAGAACTTCTTTGGAGAAAAAAATGATGAGTAAAAACATATTGATAACAGGTGCAACAGGGTTTCTGGGGAATCGTTTGGCTGAAAGACTGGCCCTGGGTACGGACTACAATGTCACAGCGATGGTTCATAAGTTCTCGGGCCCCGGGCTTGCGAGGCTCGCCCGGTTGCCCATAAACTTGATCCAGGCCGACCTGTTGAATGAGGAATCTCTTTTAAAGGCTGCGGAAAACTGCCACATCATTGTCCACCTCGCTTACGGAACAGCTGGTGATGAAGCCGTTAAAAGAGAGATAACCGTCTCCGGGACCGAGAATATCCTGAAAGTTGCCTTGAAAAAAAAGGTTCGTAAAGTCCTACACTTCAGTACGGCTGCGGTTCATGGTCTCGATCCAAAAGGATCTGTGATCGATGAATCCGCTCCCTTTAATCCGGGCAACGAGATCTACAGGTTCAGTAAGGCTCAAGCGGAAAAACTTGTATGGCATTACCATAAAGAGTATGGACTTCCTGTTGTTATCTTCCGCCCACCCATCATATACGGTCCTTATGGAGCGTATTGGACGGCGCGAATTATCAAGGAAATACAGACCGGTGCAATTTTGGTAAACGGCGGAACCGGTGCCGCAAACCTTGTTTATGTCGACAATCTTATTGACGCTGTTCTCCTTGCCATGGAAAATGACGCTGCTGATGGAGAAGCTTTTAATGTTGTAGATGACGACAGGATGACCTGGGGCCAAGTCTATGAGGCATATGCCAATATGATTGACGCCCATCCTCCTTTACGGAGCATGTCTGTCAAAGAAATCGAAATTATGAGCAAAGGTGATGCACCGAATGATCTTGGAAGTTGGTTTGTTAAACCCTTGTTGTTAATCCCTCAAGCCATAAAGACCTCTCTCAGATCGCCCGAAATGCGAAGCAAGATGATGGAGATACCCTGGCTTCGGTTTATGAAAGACAGGATGCCGCGACCCACTTTGGATAAAATGAAATACGGTGAAAACGGCAATAAAACGGCGACTGATGAACTTCCCCAGCCTGTTCGTCCATCATTACCAAATAATGATCTTGTCGAACTTTATTCCGCCCAGGGCCGATTCTCAAATAACAAGATCAAAAAGGTTTTAGGGTATGAACAGCGAATCCCCTTCAACGAAGCGCTTGATCTGATTCGAGCATGGCTTCAATATCAACGCCTAATTCCCTAACCCGGATAAACCGGAACAGAAAAATTTACCACGAAAACAGGAAGGAACGAAAACATCAAAAAAGATATTAATATACTTTCGTGCTTTTCATATTTCGTGATTTCGTGATTGATTTTATTATTTTTTGCCACACTTGAATAAGAATTAAGTCTGGAATCAAAGAGACAAATTGACATCCAAACTCCTTCAAAGTTTCATTCATATTTTAAGAGAGTCCAAATCGGAAATTAAAGAGCGCTTTAATATGCAGCGCCATTATGGGATGCTGCAAAATCCTCTCGCCAAACTCAAAACATCCAGCTCCGGCAACTCCTATCCCCCTTCAAAAGCAGACCTTGGCGGCGTTCGACATCGCCAAAGAGATGGAGACTATACAGTACCCGCGGATTTGAGCGACAAATTGAATCGAATAAGAGATTTGTCTAAAATAGACAAACATCTCTTTGGGGATTCCACTGAGATTATATTTATTAGTTATTCTATCCCTCGGTTGGACAGTACATCATCCGATTTCCGGTTATGTAATATCCTTAAAATATTACTTGAGAACCGCTGCAAAATCAACTTTTTGTATTGCACAGAACTTTGGAAAGATTCAAAATATATCAAAACTTTTGAAGGAGATATCAATTTTACTCACCTGCCCTTGAATTTGAAAGAGTATGTTCAATTCGTAGCCGAAAAAACATCTCAATATGTTTGGATAACAGAATTGTGGCGAATGAACTATGTGAACTTTATGGCAGAATTTGTTGGGGAACTTAAGGCTTCTTCCACCTCCTCAAAACTTATCGTGGATACCGTTGATTTCCATTATAAGGAATTTCACAGGAAATATGAAGTGACCGAAAATCCGGATGACTTAAAACGGGCAAATGAGTTTCTGGAAAATGAAAAAATTCTATATCGGACGGCGGACACTGTTATCGTCGTGAGCCAGGAGGAAAAAAAGGATATTCAGGACAAGATTGCGGGCGTTAAGAAGATCGAAGTAGTCCCAAACATTCATGAAATTTTTGATACTGCCCGTCCCTATAACAAACGTAAGAATATTTGTTTTGTCGGCCACTTCGGAAACAAGCATAATGTTGATGCGGTGACGTACTTTATTGAAAACATATTTCATTTAATTCTTGAAAGAAATCCCGGGGTGGAATTTCATGTTTTGGGATATTCAGCCGATAAATACAGACATACTTTTGGGTCGGCTAACGTTAAAGTCATCGGCGGTCTCAAATATCTGGATGAGGCTCTGACATATTATAAACTTTTTGTTTGTCCCATGACCTATGGTGCCGGCATGAAAGGAAAAATCGGGGGAGCAATCGCAGCAGGCGTGCCTGTGGTGACGACCTCTATAGGCGCAGAAGGCTTTCCTTTTAGGAACGGGGAAGAATGCTTTATAGCCGATTCTCCCAAAGAATTTTCTGAGAGGTGTAATCAATGCCTGGAAGACCCCGTTTTATGGCACAACTTTAGCATTAAAGCCAGACTGATGATGGCTGAAAACTTCAGCCCAGCAGCTGTTGCTCAAAAACTTCAAAAGACACTGGCAGAATAATATAAGTTTTCTTGGATATATATCTAGAGATACATAAATGCGAAGAGTTTTTTTTCATATTCATATTTGGAAGACCGCAGGGTCTTCATTCCTTAATATCTGTCGAAATAATTTCGGAAGGGCTTTTCACAGAGATATAATGCTTATCCAGGAATGGTTTTTATCGACTGAACAATTGCGCTGGCTTCTTATGTACCATAACTGGATACGGTGTTATAGCTGCCACATGCTATCCGGAGACCTCCCTTACGACGCTGAAGATGCTGAGGTAATTGGTATAAGTTTCGTGCGCGATCCCATCGATCGTTTCGTGTCGAGCTACAATTATATGATGGACGATAATTACCACGGCGGCTATTCCAAGAGAATAGATTTCGATGAACTCTATACCCGTACATTTGTAGATGTCGACAACCCTTGGTGGAGAAATGGACAGGCGCATATTATAGGAGGCAATACTGCAGAAGAAGAGGCACTTGGCAAAATTCGTAAAAACTTAGAAAATGATCGCTTAATCCTTCTTGTAACCGAACGATTTGATGAGTCCTGCATCGTACTCGAGCGTCTTTTCCCGGATGATTTCAAAGACTGCTCTTACATCCGCTATAATGTATCTGCAAAGAAGAAAAACATTGCTGAATCACAGCGGAAAGTTGTTTCCAAATACATGGATCTTGATACTGAACTTTTGAAACTGGCTAATAATTATTTGGATGCGAAATTGGATCGTCTTTATCCCGATCTTGATGAACGGCAACGATATCTTAAAGATTTCAAAAAACGATGCCAGACAAAAAGACGAAGACAAAGTTACATTGATACAGCTAAATCTTTCGAACATTCCATCAAAAAAGCAGCCCTAAAAATAATAAATTATACATAACAGCTCATGATCAATAAATTAAAGGCTGTTTTTCACACAAGCTATCAGGCATCACCCTTGAGGTATCGGCCTGCTAAATATAGTGATAGACTTAATACCAAAAAAGATACACTAAAAAGTAATTAACACTTCGAGGCCTTTGATAAATGTAAATTTTTGTTCGAGTTCAAGGAGGGCGAACATTTTAACCACAGGAATACAGTGGGTATTTCGAGGATTGAAATTTGAGTCTGACACAGAAATCGGACAAAAGGGGACGTTTCTCA
>JAACEJ010000217.1 GCA_011682565.1 Actinomycetota bacterium
TTTTATTTTTAGGATTATATTTTTTTTCTAATATCAATACAGCAGGTAAAACCGCTGCTTCAAATAATTTGGTGTCTCCAAAATCCCTTTTATTTCAAAATTACTTAATAAATCTTTTCTTATGGCTTCTCCTGACCTAATATACATAAATCGATTGGAAACAATGATACCAGCGGTTCCATGTTCTGCTAAAACGTACGTAAGTGCTTTTAAGAACGCATGATACAAGTCCACACGGCCGGACAAATTGAAGATTCTTGCTAAATCCCGTGATTTGTCCGCTCCCAAAACTTGGGTTCTGACATAAGGTGGATTTGTAATGATTAAATCAAAAGGTTCTAAATTATTGTCCTGGAATAAGCCGTGATTTACGTAATTTCTAACCACAAACTGCAAGAAATCCGAAGCCATTAAATTTATTTTTAATGCCGGATATTGGCTTTTTATACGATATTGAGCAATTTTGATTGCTTGTGAATTTGTGTCGAATCCATTCAATTCAAAATTAGTTATATCATTTTTATACAATATTGCCGTGAGCGATAAAAGCAACTCACCATCACCAACAGCAGGATCTAATACTCGAATTGTTTTGTTGTTCTTCGTTGAATAATTCGCTATAATTTGCTTTGATACAAAATTTGCCAATTCTGTCGGAGTGTAATGTGCCCCTGATTCTTTTTTAGTTTTTGTGCTAATATCTATCATTTTACTGAGTAATTTTGATTGCAATAATTAACAAAAAGATAGAAATATTTCTTCTGAATTCAAAATGTATTTTTAGCCTTTTTACTTTTAATATGCAGAACCTTTAGTTTAAAAGTAAAAGGATAAAAAGTGCTTCCTTCTTTATAGCCGGTAGTAGTAATCTTTTTCACGCCCACCGATTCATGTGAAAAATCATCGGCTGAACTTGCTCGGGATAGTTTGCGAGGGTCATACGAAGATCGGTGTGAATGATTCTGAAATTGTTAGCTAAAAAATAGTTAAATACGCGCGTGGCGTGGGAAGATAATCGAAAATGGAGTTTTCTCAGACCTAGTTCTGTGGCAAAGGTTTCAATGTCCTGAATAAAATATTTGAAATAACTGTTAGGTGCCTTGGGGTGTGCGACAAATGCTATGGAGCGCAGAATGGAAGGTTTTTCTTCAGCGCTTGTTGGTATGGTCTGCAAAATCGCGCACGCGATCGGAATTTTATGTCGCAGGAAAAGCAGTGTTTCACCGAAACTAAATCCTGGAAGGAGATTGATGAGCGAGGAATAATCCACTGCCGGCGCCGCCAATTTTGTAATAAATCGAACTTTTGTTAAGAAATCGTTTCGTTCGGACTCGGAACATCGAGAATAATAGACTAGGTCGTGTTGTTTAGAGTACGTACATTTTTCCGGAACTGGAACACGCCGGATCACGTCGATGCTCAGCGATTTGGGCAGGAATCCCAGTTTGCCGTAAAATCCAATATTGCGGTTACTACGCGGACTTGTCTCCAGCCCGATTGTCGTACAAGCTGATTTTTTCAGAAAATCCATGCATTGTACCGTCATTTTTTTTCCCAACCCCAAAAGATGTTGTTCCGGGATGACGGCCAGAGGGCCGATCCAGCCGATTTTGCCCCAGATATGGCAAAATGCCGCCGCCTGGATTTGTCCGGCGTCCTCGAGAACAAAACATCCATCCGGGCAGCCGGAAAAATATAACTCCAGAAATTCCGGCCTGCACATGGGAACATGTGTGATTTGGTATCCGTCATCAATCCGGCCCTGCGTGAAAGAACGTGAGAGCAGCATGTTGACCCGGTGCAGATCTTTTTGCATCATTCGGCGCAAGTCAAGCCTCGGTTCATGGAATTATTTATTTATACAGTTAATTATACTATTTCCAAGATGAATTGCAAAGGATTTTTTATAAAATGTTTGCTTACTAAAATTTATTGTGCCGGTTGAGTTTGAGCCAATTTTTAAAGAAAAAGAATGAATAGGCGTGAATTTTGAGCGCACCTTGCCTGGCAGGCAAAACTAGGGACGAAGGTGTTCCCGCAGTTTCATTTTCAACATTTCACGGGCGCGAAATAGTCGCACTTTGACCGTTCCCAGGGGAATGTCGAGTTCTTTAGCAATTTCTTCGTAAGATCTATCTTCTTTATGGCGCAAGAGAATGGCTTTTCGATATTTTTCCGGCAATGAGTCGATTGCTTTTTGTATTTGAATGCTTCTTTCTTTGGATATCAGTCCTGTGTCCGGCCGTTCATCTTTATCCGGAAAATCGCGATGTATTTCACCATTTTTAGACTTGATCGGAGCATCGATAGAATAAGTAACCAGGCGTCTTTTGCGAAAATGATCAATGCAATTGTTGGCTGCGATTTTGTACAACCAGGTCGAAAAAGCATAATCGGAGTTGAACGTATTCAAAGCCTTGAATGCTTTTATAAATGACTCCTGGGTCAAATCTTCCGCTTCTACTCTGTTCTTAACCATGCCTAGAATAAAATTGAATATCTGTGCACGGAAGCGATTGACAATGTCTTTATACGCTTTTTGATCGTTGTTGAGAGCTTTGCTTATAAGCTCGGATGTAGAAGTTGGCATATTAACCGGGGTTTGTTTGATTTATCAATTTCATTAAATTACATCAAAATAAAAAAACAAGCAAGGAAAAGTTGTTGCAAAAGTAATTACTAAATATTAGGTTAAGACTGTAGCCCAAGACCCAGGATGCTCCGCAGGGACTCCGGGTGTCTGTTTGCTTTAAAACAACCTGCAATAAAAATTAGGTATGATATTGATTTACGCAATCGGCATCGATGTTGTTGATATTCAGCGCTTTCAGAAAATGATTGAGCGCTGGGGAAATCGTTTCAGTGAGCGAATTCTAAGCCAAAACGAATTGAATTATTGTCGCAGAAAAGCGAATGTCATTCCATCGATGGCCGCGCGGTTTGCGGCAAAAGAGGCTATGATAAAATGTTTACCAACGGATCAGAATCTGATATTTCGCTGGCATGAAATGGAAGTGTTGAATTCCAAAGCGGGCAAACCTCACGTTCATTTGCATGGGGAACTTTATGAATTCTTACAGGGTAAAAAAATATTTATTAGTTTGTCTCATAGTCTGAATTCTGCTGTTGCTGTAGTTATTGTCGAGTAAAGATTGGATATTGAAATGAAAAGTATTGTCACTGCAAAACAAATTGCTTCTATGGATCGGTATGCAATTGATGATCTTGAAATTCCGGGCATTATTTTAATGGAAAATGCCGGCCGGGGAATTGCAGACATTGCATTATCACTTTTAGCAAGACCGGAACAGAAACAGGTGCACGTTTATTGTGGCCCGGGAAATAATGGAGGGGATGGTTACGTTGTTGCCCGGCATTTGTCAAACAGAGGTGCTGATGTCCGGGTTTTTATTCTTGCCAGACAGGAGAAGATTAAAGGGGATGCTCTGATCAATTTGGAAATTTTATTGAGAATGGGGCAGGATGTTTCTTTTATTGAAAAAGTGCCGCAAGGTGAAAAGCCGTCTCTCATTGTAGATGCGATGCTTGGAACCGGTGTGGCCGGTTCATTACGCGGATTGTTTGCGGAAGTGGCCGAATTTATCAATTCACAAAATGTGCCGGTTTTATCCGTCGATATTCCGACGGGCGTAAATGCCGACACCGCTGCAGTGGAAGGCCCGGCAATCCGTGCAACTGCAACGGCGACGATGTCGTTGTTAAAAAGGGGTCTGGTCTTTTCCCCTGGAAGGGAATATGCGGGACAGGTTCATATCATTGATATCAGCATGCCGCCGGTCGTTGTCAAAGAAAAGCAGAAAAACGTGTGGCTGCTGGAAAAAGACGATATCGTACCGCTGCTGCCCGCTCGGTCGGCGGACGCACACAAGAACAATTGCGGTACAGTGGCTACGGTTGCCGGGTCGGAAGGATTTACCGGTGCAGCCAGCCTGAGCAGTGAGGCGGCTCTGCGCGCCGGAGCAGGATTAAGCTATTTGTGCATCCCCCAGTCTCTGAATCCAATTTTGGAAACGAAACTTACCGAAGTAATCACCTGGCCGTTTGACGATGCCGGGATGGGCTATCTGCACAAAGGCTGCTTCCGGGAAATGATCATATCGCTGCAAAAACAAAACGCTGTGGCCATCGGCCCGGGACTGGGACAACATGAAGGAACTGCTCATCTTGTGCATCTGCTGTTGGAAAAGCTGGAATCGCCCATGGTGTTGGATGCGGATGGTTTGAATGTCTGTGCCGGTTCCATTAATAAAATCCAGGAGTATCGCGGGGAAATGATCCTCACTCCTCATCCCGGGGAATTATCACGGTTAATCGGCAAGTCGACTTTCGAGATTGTCGCAAATCGCATCGAGGTTGCTAAAGAAACCGCTGTAGCCTGGAATAAAGTTCTTGTACTCAAAGGCGGGCCAACGATCATTGCTTTTCCTGACGGTCGGGTTTTTGTTAATTCGACCGGGAATGCAGGGATGGCCACTGCCGGTTCGGGAGACGTCCTTACGGGTGTTATTGCCGCATTTCTCGCACAAGGCCTGAATGCCGGCCAAGCCGCTCGCGCCGGTGTTTACGTTCATGGGTTGGCCGGTGATTTAGCAAAAAATGAAATTGGAGAGATGGGTATGCTGGCCGGTGATATCCTCCGTTTTGTTCCAAAGGCAATTTTTGCGCTGCAAGGGGGACGGAATGATAAAATCATTGTTTAATCGCTGGACTTTCCCGGCATTCTTTTGGGGCCTGGTCATTCTTTTTCTGACATCATACCCAAAGATAACGCTGCCTGATATTGGCATCAGTTTTGAGGATAAACTGGGTCATCTGGGGATATATTTTATTTTCAGCTTTTTATTGTCCAGAGCTTTTGTAAAGGGCGATTTACGTCGTCTGAAAAATGGTGTTGGAAAAGCAATCTTCCTGGGAGCCCTTTTTGCCGTTTTTGACGAGATCCACCAGATACCAATACCCGGCAGAACCGGCGATGTATTGGATGTTTTTGCCGATATAATTGGAATTTTACTCGCACAGATATTGTTTGTGGTTTTTATCAGAGTGGTAATGAGGCAAAAGCAAAAGTCGTCGTTCAATTAAATATTAGTGAGTTTATGAAAAACAGATTCTGTTCAATTTATGTTTTTATCCTTTTCCTTTTGCTCATACCGCATTTTGTTTTTGGCCAGTTCAATATTGCTGAAGTGGTTCAGCCGAATTTTATGCTCGGCGGCAGCGCATCTCAGTTTAGAATTACGCTGGCTGATTTTGAAAATGTTTACGATGGTCGTTGGGGTCCCGCTTATGGAGGCTTTGCTGGTGTCCGTGTATTTTCCGCGCACTATATAGTTCTTAAATACGGTGCATTTCAGCGGGACGGAAAGAATGGAACACATGAATCGTCGGGGTTGGATTTAAAGAATGCGCATTGGGATGAAAAATGGTATAACATTGGATTGCGTGTCCATCCGCCGATTGCGAATAAAGTCCAGTCTTATTATGGTTTTGGGCTATCGTTTTTTGATGTAAATGAAGTTGAAGGGTTATCTGTTTTTAATTCGAGCTCAAACAACAATGGATTGGGGAGGGGGTTTTATATGGAACTCGGTCTGGAATATTTTCCGGCAACACGGGTTGCAGCATTTTTTGAAGTGCAAATTGCTTCAGGCGGTGTCCGCGGAAAAACCGGCTTTGAGACCATGAGCGTTGGCGGTTTTCGCTTCGCTCTGGGTATTTCAATCTATCCTTTTTAACGAAACGACTAAATAATTCATGCCGACAAGTTACTCAAATTCATTTTGCTTCGGCGGCTTGAAGAAAGTTAAACTAACTAAAGGAGGGCCATCCCATGGCAGATACCGCTTATTGCGTAAAGTGCAGAAAAAAAGTGGACATTAAAGACCCTGAAAAAGTAACAATGAAAAATGGACGGCCTGCTTTAAAGGGCAAATGTGTCGAATGTGGGACGGGAGTTTACAAGATTCTTCCAAAATCGCAGGCTTAAGGAAGGTATTTAACGAAAATGAATCTGTAAATATTGGGTAGTAAAGTAAGTCAGTGTCACATAACTATGTGACCTAATTGGAAAAAGGCGGAAATATGTTTCCGCCTTTTTTAATAAGAGGAATTTTATGAATCGGTTAAAACTGGTTTCCTGGAATGTAAACGGAATTCGTGCGGCAATCAAAAAGGGCTTTTCAGAATGGCTGAACAGGGAAAATCCTGATATTCTCGGCATTCAGGAAACAAAAGCACATCGCGAACAAGTGGACGGCAAGCTGGTTTTGCCCGACGACTATTATCTTTATTGGAACTCGGCTGAAAGAAAAGGATATAGCGGCGTCGCGGCATTTTCAAAACGCGAGCCTGTGTCCATTCACTATGGATTTAATATAAATCACTTTGACATCGAAGGTCGGGCCATCTCGTTGGAATATCCTGAATTTACTTTATTGAATATTT
>JAACEJ010000218.1 GCA_011682565.1 Actinomycetota bacterium
AGGCAATACGCTGAATAGTCTGCGCGTAAAACTCTACAATGTCACGGGATTCTTTGCGCAACTCAGCCACGAGATGCTGCGTATAGATCAGCATGGCAAGGATACAGACCACGATGAGGACAAAAAAAACGCCTCGCAATCTGCCCGACATCATGTAAAGTGTGCGACGAAGTTGCATATTCATATCTTCTTTTTCTCGTTGTATCCCCGATCCCCAAAAGGCTTCAGCTTGTCAAGCCAATAATGTTCCAAAAATAATAAATCCTCCTTATAGTCATAATCGGGAGCTTCCTTTAGCTCGAGTTCGTCCAGAATCACAAAAACAAAGTTCTCACTACCCATCTCGCACCACTCGGCCTGAAGTGTTTTATTCCGATGATTGCCCATTTTTAATTCAAATTTGTGCCGATTAAGAATGCCGGCAAGATTGAGGCTGGCACCAAGCAATATTTTATTATTAACAATGTTCCGTATCTGATAAACCCCCATTGGTCTATATCTCTGCTTATAATCCTGTTTCAGTCGTTTTGCTTTATCATTCATTTTTGCTGTTCCTGAATTTGAGAACCAGTCCCGCAATCAGCATTCCCAGAAGCAAAATGAGAACAATCACGCTCGTCCACACACCTCGCATGAAAGATTTGGGTGCAAATCTGAATTCTATTCTGTGCGAACCCGGCTGAAGAAAAATGGCGCGCAGAATATAGTTTGTTTTGTAAATTTTCGTTTCTTTGCCGTCCACAAAAGCTTTCCAGCCGGATGGATAATAAATCTCGCTCAAAACCATTAACGCCGGTTTTTTTACTTTTGCCTGCAAATTAATCCGTTGGATATCATAAGCCGCAACCTGCACGGAATCGCTATCCGCGGCAGAGATGGCAAACGGCGGTTCTTCCTCGATGATTGCCGTGTGCGCCGGATTGAAAGTACCGTCTTTCATGCGATCAAAAATGTTTCGCCTGCCGGAAAGAACTTGCACCGAATCCACAAAAAATGCACGTGGCAGCACACCTGTATTTTCGTAAACCCACGGCTGCTGATTTTGAACTCGTGTGTATTTCGGATCGTTGAGCGGAAGATAGCTTTCGATCAGGTATTTTACGTTGAGCATATCCAGCATAGCGTTATGAAATGCCAGCCGTTTCGGATCGATTTGCTGCACCGGAATGGGAACCCACGTCGGCTTGTTCTCGCGAACAGCGTAGCGCCAGTATTTGGAAATAAACGGATTGAGCCGATACTGATCCTGCGTATTAAAACCGGTCTCTTCAAGAAATTCCTGATAAATGCGAAGTTTGGCTGCGCTGTAGCCGTTAATATTTTGCAGAAAATGATACATGTACCAGTTGCCGCCTTTGGTATCCAGGACAGGAAATATTCGGTACAAGCCTTTATCCTGTTTGATGAAATTGACGGCCGGCGTTGGAGCAAAATAAGCCGCTTCGCTGGCCGGAGGTTGTGGTTTTATGATTTTAAAATCAACAAACCAAAGATCAACGACCGCAAGAAGAACAAGAAAAATGCCCATTGTTGTTTGGGAAAGTTTATTCTTTAAAAACTGAAGAATGAGAAAAATGCCCGCAACCAAAAAGATGATACTTTTAAAGCTGTCCCCAAGAGCCTTGTTATAAGCCATATCTCTTTGCGCGGCCTTGAGATAGGATCGGCTACCGGCAACGAGCTCGGTGTAAACCGATTTGCCCAGCAACATGAATAATGTAAAAACACCAACAATAATTGCGAAAATAGTAAAGTATCGCGTCAGCGCTTTTTTTCTTTTTTCGAGTTCTTTGGAATTTTGCTTTTCCCCGCGAAATTCAATCAACGCCTGCAGGCCATACCCAGCCAAAGCCACGAGTGAAATATCCAGCAGAATTTGGATCATACTCGGCACACGGAACTTGTTGAAATAGGGTAAAAACTTGAACATTGGTGTGTAAAGAATGGGCAAATATTTTCCAAAAGAGACAAACAATGAAAAAATTGCCAGGATGCCGAGAAACCAGGTAAACTTGTCGCGCTTTAAAATAAACGGAATGATTGCTAACAGGAAAACGATAATGCCAAAATAAAGCGGATAATCCGTGAACGGCATTTTGCCCCAGTACGTTTGTCCGCCGAATCCCATAAAAGAAGGAATAATAAACGTAATCATCTCCAGCGGATGAAAAGACCAGTTGGATGCATAGCCGAAATCCAGGCCGCCCCCTTGCCCGCCGCGAATGGAGTAATGCTGGTAATCGAGGACAGACATATAAATCACCGATGAAAGCGCCACACCTATTATAATTGCCCCCAATAACAAAGCGCCGGAACCAAGAATGGATTTAATTTGCTTTCCCTCGCGCCAGAAAGCGACCGCTTCGACAATGAAATAAATTCCCAGCATCAAAAAAGTATAATAGCTGACCTGAACATGGGCGCGCATCATTTGAAAACCGATGGCAAGAGCCGTTAAACTAAAGTAGAGAATATTTTTTTCTTTAATCAGCTTCATTGCAAAAAGAAAAATGAGTGGGATGAGCATAAGGGAAAGAAACTTTGTGTTATGCCCATAAGCGGTAAAGGCCACAAACTGTGGAATGAAAATGACAGCCACAGCCGAAAACAGCGATGCGATCGGCTTGACTTTTTGGCTGCGCATCAACGCATACATAAACAAAGCAAAGAATAAATAATTGAGAAAAATAAATGTAAATCCCGGATTGGGCAGAATGGCATGCAGCGCGTTCAGCACCGTGCGAATTGATGAATCGATAACATTCACTTTGGGAATGCCCAACATGCTGCCATAGGACGGCATGCCGCTGAAAATATAGGGCGTCCACAAGGGAAAGATGCCGCGTTTAGCTGCATCCTGAAAAAACGGGCGATGCGAAAGAGAAGTCATTTTATCCGGCGTTTGCACGGTTTTACCGCCAATCACCAACGGGTAGTATAAAATCAGCAATAAAACAAGAACAAGAAGGGTTGTGAAAAGGAAAGGATGTTTGGAAATAAAGCTCTCTTTGGGCGGCTTGTTGAGAGCGGTTTGCTTTGGCTTTGCTTTTTTCTTGGCCACGGTTTCCTCAAAATTTATTTTAATTGCAAGTCGTGCTTTTAAACTGCGGAAAATTGTTTGCAGTTTTTTCAAAAAATTTCTTAAATTATACGAAATTTAACAACATAGTGCAAGTTTCTTATTTGCTTTGAATTTTAAACTTTCCAAGCGAAAATAAAACGATCACAAAATATGGATCAATTATGAAATATGAAAAAAGAATTTCAGAAATATACAATAATTACCCCAAACTTAAAAAAGCGATTCCAGAGATTACAAGAATAATATTTGCAGAAACGGAACAAGAGTTCAAATTAAGTTTAACACGACTTGATGAAAGTGAGGCGCAAGCCAAGTGGACCACGCTGCAAGACATCTTGTTTCATGACTACTTTTATGAAAGCATTGAAAACTGGTTCCTGGATTTTGTGCTCGAAAAACACGCCTGCAATTTTACATCTTTAGAACTTTTTGATATAGAGGCAGAAGCAAAATCTCATCTGGACTTTTATGAGGTCATGGAAAATAATCCTGGTAAAGGTTCCCGATTAAAATCTTTGTTTAACGAAAAGGAAATTTCACTGAGCGATATTTCTTCTTCAAACAAGTTCGTTAAATGGGATATTGTTTTGTGCAGAGTTTGTTATTCAAAAAATGGTGTTTTTTTAACCGGAGTTGCGGCAAGATTTTCTCCGACAGAAAAAGACTTTATTATGAAGCAACTCTTAAAAGCGCATAAAGATTATGCAAGCAAATTTCAAGATGACAATTATACCCATTTTGCCAAGGATCGATGGGATGTTTTTTTTGAAATCGAAAGTGAAATAGCCAACCACACTAGGGAGAGTAAAATAGTTACTCCTTATGGCAAATTGCAGTTTTGCGAGCTTTTTTTCAATGTTAAAAACCTTGATGCAATGCTGTCAAAAATAGATTCGCTGCAAGAGTTTTCTTTTACTAAAGAAGAAATTCGTCCTGATCGCAAAAACCGCAAGCTTAAAATGACACGCTACAATTACGACTGGCAAAAATCGAGCGAAAACGAGAAAGAACTAATAGCTTTGGAAAAGGCTCCGGAAACGCAGGATGGCTTTATATTTACGAGCGATCGTATACAACAATATGACACGGAAACAGGCGTACGATTCCTGGGAAATTTTTTCATAGACAAATATATTGCTCGTCTTGAAGTACATTCGATGGAACTTGCTGAATTTGCTCAAAAAAGATTTGCGGAATTATTTTCTTCCTCTCTGGAATACAAACGATTTCTGAAAAAAGATATGAAAAAGTTGCTATCAAAACCAAATAATACTGAAAAAGATCAACTTGCCAAAGAGGATGAAATTCCGCAAGAAGTATCCGAAAAATTAGTCATGGATTATCTTGATAATTATTACGAAAATCTTTTAAATGAAAGCATTCCCATGCTCGAAAACATGACACCGAGAGAAGCAAGCCAAAGTAAGCATGGACGGGAACTAGTGGATAATTGGTTGAAATCTATGGAAAATATTGAGGAAAGAAAGAAAAAGGATGGCGCATTTTCTTACCCCGTTTCTAAAATTAGAAAAAAGCTCGGACTTTGAAAAATATCATTTCATGGCTTGCTTATGATCGGCACCGTGACCGACGCCTTGGGGATGATGTATCCTGCTGACCCGGCATCCAGTTCTTTTTCTGCAATTTTCCAGGCCACCGCAAAACTTTCCACAGGGATCATTCCTGTTTTTTTGACGATTTCTTTTTCCAGGCTGGAAACCAAAATAACCTTTACCTGCTCCGCCTTCGATTTAAGCGCCAGGGCCGTATGACCGTTAATTTGATAATCCCTCAGCAATTGTCTGCCGATATTTTCTGCCGCTCCAAATTCAAAATAGGGTAGAAACGATTTCGACCCTATGCCTTCGGAACATTCGGCCAAAACAATGATATGCCCTCCCTTTTTCACCGCCTGGAAAGCATGATGAATCGACTTGTGCGCCTGGATTAAATTAACATCCGACGGGAATCCACCCGCACTGGCAACGACAATGTCCGCAGGTTTCTCCAGTGGAAGACTGTAAACATCCGCAACGTGGGAACAGATTTCCTTTTGTGTTTCAAGAATCGGCCCTGCTGCCGCGTGAATGACATGGCCGGAAAAATCCAGCGCCACCTGCAGGGACAAACAATTGGGAACGAAATCTATGACTTGTGCCAAATCCAGGTAAACAGGATTGGTCGTGATATTGCCTTCATGGCAGTGAGAATGAAATCGCCCTGTCTGCGGATCAATTGTGCGGCGGTGATTCATGCGGATGGTTTCATAAGCTGCCACACCGGGAAGCAACATTTTCGGCCCGCCGCCGAATCCGGCAAAATAGTGGTAAAGAACACCGCCGATGGTAATGATGAAATCCGCCTCTTTTACTTTGGAATTCAGGCGAACCGGCGTGCCGGCAGTTGTCTTGCCAAAATCATGTAGCGTTTTTTCATCGTGACAATCGTGCTGTTGTACCGGGTATTTTTTATAGATCGCTTCACCAACCAGGTCGCGGATAACATGTTCCGGCTGCAACACATGGCTGCCGTTAGCGATGAGAATTTCTATCTGCGCGTTGAATTTTTGTTCCAACTCCTGCGTCAATTTCGGCAGGATAATTTCCAGGCGACAGCGCCGGGTGTGATCAGGAACTATAAAAAGTAGTTTTGCCTTTGGGGCAACACGAGAAGAAAGCTGCTTCACAAGTGAATAAATGCCATCGTCAATGGTTTGATCTTCCGAGCCATATAAAAACGGCAAGTTTTTATGTAAAACCTGCCATTGAATATTCTGCGGCAAATCGAATTCGACTTTGCCCTTTCCGTATTTTAATTGCAACGCGCTAGTGCTCCTTTTTATTCGGCCCAAAAGTAAAAAATTATTCCTTCTCGAGCAAGCTTAAAATCTCCTCACCATGTTCTGCCGCCTTGACTTTGTGGAAAACATGTTCCAGCTTCCCATCCTTGCCAATGACAAACGTTTTGCGGATCATGCCCATATATGTTTTCCCGTACATCTTTTTCTCACCCCACGCGTTTTTTACCAAGGTAATCCTGCAATGAAACTGTTTGACCCGTACTTGCAGGCAAAGAAAAATCCGGCGCTGTATCCCCAACTTGCAGTTGAACCGTTGAACTCATTTTGTCCTCCGTTTTAGTTTGACCTTGCAATTTCACAAATATATTTTTTTAAACGTTTTTGGATGGAACAAAATTCCTGTACCGCCAAGTATAGATTGATGAGACTCTTGCACATCAGAAACAATCTGCCTGTCCTGTTTTCAACTCGGCACTTTAAATAAAAAAACTGAAAGTTGCATATTTGAGAATATATTTTATATTAACAAAAAGTTAGATTTATGTCAATAGCGGTTGTTTTTCC
>JAACEJ010000219.1 GCA_011682565.1 Actinomycetota bacterium
TTTTTCAAATCCCGTCACAAAACAACGACGAGTACTATGATCGATACTGCAACAAAAAAGGCAATAGTTCAAAAACTTCTCAAAGACGAACTTTTTTCAAGTGAACAATTTAATAAATTGCTGCAATATCTATTCACTTGTTCAATTAAGAAAACTGTGCCAAGTGAAATAGAGATCGCCCAACATGTCTTTCAAAAAAAGGGGTTCGATCCATCCGAAGACACTCTTGTTCGTGTTTATATTTATAAATTACGTAAGAAACTTGATAAATATTACGAAGGCAATGGAAAGCACGATCAGATCAGACTGGAGATTCCCAAGGGGCACTATGAATTAAGTTTTTTGGAAAAGCAAAAGGGGTTGCAAAAAAACATTCGCCAACTTTACTATCGGTTTACAAAATTAGAACTAGTCCTATCTTTTATATCTTTAATTTTCATCATATTATTGTTAACGTCTATCAGTAATACTCGTTGTCGATTAAAGAAGAACATTGACAAAAATGATCCAATTTGGTCGTCGTTCTTTTTAAATGGACTACCAAATGATCTGGTTATTGGTGATTTTTATATTTTTTTGGAATATGATGAAAAACAAAAAAAAGACCGCGCCATAATAGATTATGAATTCTCTACAGAAGATGAATTTGAAAAATATAAAAACCAATTTCCTGATCGAAATTCTCGCAAAAATAGTATGGGCGATTTACCAAACAACAGCATCTACGATGTCAAAGATTTAATGCAAGTATTCCATTCTTTTAATGCAAAAATGAACCTGGAAATGTCATCCAAATACGAAAACTCAAAAATTATAGATCGAAATATCATTTACGTCGGTACATTTAGAAATTTGCGCAATCTGAATAATTTACTTTTCAATCTGCCAATAAAGTACAAATATAGTTATCCATACAAGTGGGGTGGTGAGATATTTATAAAAGATTCAAATTCAGATACCCTACAGAGGCTAAAGACAACAGCTCTTCCGGGAAAATGCTACAGGACGAATTTGGAACTGGTAGCCAAATTGCCCGGGCCAAATAATGAGAACTATCTCATCATTGCCGGTTTTAGCTACACTTCTCACGCTGAAATCATCAAGATGCTCAGCCGGCAAAAATCTCTCACCGAACTTGAAAATAATATAAGGTTGATAAATGGTTCAGTCCCCAGGTATTTTTCAATTATTTTTGAGGTAACCAGTTTTAAAGGCCAGGCATTTCAGACGGAAATTAAATACTTTCAAGAAATCAATTCGGATTATTTTAAGACCATGCCTATTATGTAGTTGAGCACCATTTCCGATCGCCATGAAATTTTGAAATGCCTGCCACATAATACAAGGCTATGAAGCCTTATTGCATCATAGCGATTCTTTAAATACCCTCAGAAGTGCCGTGGCCCTTAAATATATTCCCTGTACAAATTTACATATCGAATTACGGCGTCACTTTAACCATCACAACACCATGAGACGGAACGGTTGCTGAAAATGAGTCTTTGAATTTCCCCAGGTCTTTATGTTGCCACAAGTCCCGTACTTTGGCCGTTGTCACGTCCGAAAATCCGATTTCTTTCCATGAAGCGGAGATTTCTTTATCCGATTTGCTTCGATTAAACAAAATCATCGCCCGGCTGCCGTCGCGCAGTTTTTTCGACCAGACTTCAAAATCACCGTCATCCCTGACTTTATGGCCCTGCACGCCAAGAGAATCCTGATTAACGGCAATAACTTCCTTATTGGTCAGAATCTTTTTAATTTCAGGGGACATCGTGCACAGGTCATTTCCGGCTATTAATGGTGCAGCCAAAAGACACCAGAAACTGAAATGAGCACGGTATTCGGTATTACTCATATTACCGTTACCAACCTCGAGCATATCCGGATCATTCCAATGGCCGGGGCCGGCATACTTTTCTAATCCATTTTGAAAATCCAGAATCTTGGTCCAGCCGCGTTTGTTCTTTTTGTCGCTGCAATCCCAACAATCCTTAATGTCAAAGGTGGTTCGCCACAAGTTGCCAATATTCTTGCCCCACAGCCACGGTTTATTCTGGCCCCATTCGCATATACTAAAAACAATGGGACGCCCCGCAGCTTTGAGCGCGTCACGCATCAAGGCATACGATGCTTCGGCATTTTGTTTCCTGTGGGCGCACCAATCGTATTTAAGATAATCCACCCCCCAGGCAGCATATTGGCGAGCGTCCTGAAATTCATAACCCCGGCTTCCCGGTCTTCTTTGGCATGTAAACCTGCCGGCATCGGAGTAAAGCCCGAATTTTAATCCTTTTGAATGCACATAATCCGCAAGGGCTTTCATGCCGGAAGGAAACCGTCCGGAATCGGGAATAATATTACCCTGCTCATCCCGGCTCACCTGCCAGCAATCATCGATAATAATATACTGGTAGCCCGCGTCTTTCATGCCACTGCTGACCATTGCATCGGCCATTTCCCTGATCAACTCCTCATTCACATCGCAGCGGAATTTATTCCAGCTATTCCAGCCCATTGGCGGTGTCAAAGCCAATCCATTATCAAGCGCCGCAAGTTGCCGGGTTGTCACAATAAAGAAAAGACTGACAACGAACAAGATGAAAACCGTAACTGATGTTTTTTTTGTGAAATGCACTTTGGCCTCCTTTTTTTAATTTAGATTATACTTGTAAAAATCGGTAATTTTTCCAGAGGGGCAGGATAATCATCGAGCACTTGCTTGCCCTGATAGATTTCCCCGTTCCAGAAATCTTGCCACAAACCGGCCGGCAGGTAAACGTCTCTTTTAACAGCGCCTTTTTTCAGCACCGGCGCCACAAGGAAACGGTCTCCGAGCATAAACTCGTCCATAATTGAATAAGTATTTTCATCCTCAGGATTCCTGAAAAACAACGGCCGGGCAATTGGGGTCCCATCAACGCTGGCTTGCAGGGCCAGTTGATAAATATAATCTCCCAACTTTTTATGCAGATAAGCATATTTCCTGCAAATATCGACATATTTCTCTTCGAGGTTCCAGGGGGCAAAGGAGAACTGCATCATGGGCATAAGTGCACTTGCCTGTGTCCAGCGCACAAACAGTTCGGAATCCATCTCACGACTCGATCTGAAATCTTTGTCCAGACCACCACCAATCATATCCGGACAGAAATAGGCGTAACCGATTAGCGACTCCATCATGCCATTGGGGATAAGCGATGCAATTCCCTTTTTAGCGCCCCAGTTTTTCTTTTTATCGCGCAGTCGCTGCACCAGGCCCAGCGGCTGCGTCAACCAGCTCACCCGCAGTTCATCGATGGCAAAATGTTGCCCCAAACCGGCAAACAAATCGGTGTATCTGTTGGGCGTGATGTTCCCGAACGTTTTGAAATCGGCGTGAAAAAAACCGGCATCGCCGCCATCCAGCTTAAAACCGTCCACGTCATATTTTTCCTGCAAGGAAACGAGTTGGGCCAGGAACCACTCGTATGCAGCGGGGTTGGAAAGATCGACCTGGGCCGTGGTGCCGTTCCACCATTTTATAAAGGCCGTATTTTTTCCGCTTTTATTTTTAACCAGAAAATTGTTTTCTTCAGCGACTTTAAAATTATTTGCTTCTTTGTGAATAAACGGCACAACCCACAGCGCCAGTTTAAAACCTAAATTGTGAATTTCATCGGCCATCTTTTTGGGTGTCGGAAATTTGTGCGGATCAAAATTATAATCACCGTATTCGCTTTGCCATTTGTCGTCGATATCCAGAACAGTGCAGGGGAAATCATACTTTCTGATCTTGTTGGCATAATCGATAACATCTTTTTGATCGACATCGACGCCATACTCGATCCAGGTGTTGAAAATGGCATCGGTAAAATATGCTTTTGGCGGAACGGTTTTCGGCTTTCCGACCAGATCGATAAAAGTGTAAAACGCATCGACGATGTTATCACCAACCAAAATCTGGCAGGAAAACTCGTTCACGTTTTTAATATTCAAATTGAACAGACCCTTGTGCTTGCCGTTGATGCTGAATCCGATGATCCGATAAGTTTTTACAAAGAGCCCTGCACCGTTAGAAGTTAACCACACCGGCGCGGTTTGATTGTTGGTGGACAAAAACGGGTCGAGACGAATATCCCCGGTTTCCAGCGGCCAGTTATGCGCAGAGGTAACGTTGCCGCCGTACCAGTGCCCACTTGTTTTCAGGGAGAAAAAATATCCCATTTCATTATTTGCAATAAAATCATTTGTGTGCCACTTGAAATCGATATAGTTTTTGTGGAAGGAAAAGCTGATTTCAGCATCGATACCGGTTATAGTTGTTCCCACTGTAAGAAAAACTCTGTCTATGCCTGCACCCCAGGATTTTACATCTGTCAGATACTTTTTCTTTCCAGCCCGAACAAAATAAGCAAAATTTTGTAATGTTGCAGGAGCTTCGCTCGCCAGAATTCTCTTATCCTCCTTTAGTAGTGCAAATTGCAAAGGAGATTTCTGAATCCGCACCTGATAATTCGGTGTATTAATAACAATTGTACTTTTGTCCTCTCTGCTGGTAAGTTCCTGCGCACGCGAGTGAGAATAATTGCAAAATAGTACCAATATGGACAAGAAAAAAATTATGCTTTTTCCCAAGTTCTGCCTCTCTTTTTATGAGAACTTAATGGATTACCTGATCAAAATCAGATTTGTTCACCCAGCCCGCTTTAATGGGTTCCCCGTTCATATATCTTTCATAAAAATTGCGGTGAGCTTTATCAGCATAAGGATATTCATCAAAAATATATCCTTTGCCAAACATTCGTGGATCGCCTTGTGCTTTCAATGCTTTGAACAACTGCCCCTTTAGATTATTCTTCAACTCGTTGAATTTGGGTTTGCCGGCCAAATTATGAATGCAATCAGGATCATTTTTGATATTGTACAACTCTTCATCCCCTCGTTTGCCCAATGACCACTGCCAGTATTTATATGTATCAGGATTTTCCCTTGAGCGGATACATTGTGTCTTTGTCGGACTGCCGTCACAATTCAAATAGCCGGTTTCCGGATTGCCCGCAGGCCAGCGGGAAGGCTCGAAATTGCGGATGTATAAATAATCCCCTTTGACAATTCCCCGAATCGGGTAACCCCAATCATGCGGACGGCCCACGTCATGACGTTCTTTGCCGATTAGAACGTGGTCTCGCTCAGCATCGACAATTCCTGCTTTCTCAGAATAAAAAATATCCGTAAGGCTTTTACCTTCTATCGGCTGCATGCCGCTTTTTTTTTCATCGATACCAGCCACTTCAAGAAATGTAGGTGCAAAATCGATAAAGCTGACAAAATCGTCGACAACTCGTCCGGGATTCTTTATGCCGTTTTTCCACATAATCGACAGGGGGAGATGATTGGAATATTCATATTCCTGACCTTTGATGCGTGGAAAAGGCATGCCGTTATCCGCTGTTACAACAATCAGCGTATTGTCCAATTCCCCTCTCTTTTCCAGATCACTGAGCATTCGCTGAATATGCAAATCGAAATATTCAATCTCATAAGCATAATCCAGCATGTCGGTGCGGACGGTTTCGTTATCCGGCCAAAATGGATAAACACGGTCGACGTCTTTTATCTTTTTGCCGCCCTTTTTAATTCCGCTACCATATTCATATCTTCTATGCGGTTCCCGCGAGCCATACCAAAAACAAAATGGCCTGTCTTTGGGCTTTGCCTCCAGAAAATCGGTAAAGTTAGCCGCATAATCTATGGGTGAAATATATTTTGTCGGTGGTGTCGTTTTTTCCTCGTCAAAGCGGATACCGGTCAATTGGCGCTTTTTGCCATCGATTTCGCCGGCAACACCAGGTGCCCATCCTTTTGCCGTATATCCTACATGGTAGCCGCGTTCGGCCAGAACCTCCGGATATGTTTTAAATTTCTTCGGAAAATAGCACCAATGATTTGCGGCTGCTTCCAATTGCCATGAATTCCGACCGGTTAGTATGCAGGCACGGGACGGCGCACACTTGGCATTGGGCGTATAAGCATGTGTAAACAAGATGCCCTCTTTTGCCACCCGGTCAAATCCGGGCGTTTTGACCCACGAACAGCCATACGCGCCCATGTGCGGGTAGGATGCATCATCGGCGATGCAAATTAAAATATTCGGCCGAACATTTGTTTGTTTAGTGGCTCGTCGACTGCAACCATAAAAATTAAAAGCAAGTGCAGTTACTGCCGCTTTTTTCATAAAATTCCTGCGATTCATAGAGTTCCTTTTAATTGTTTTATAGCTTCCACCACCCGGAATCAGAAAATTTGTTCTTATAATGAGCCAATGGTTCCTCTCTCGTGAAAGGATAACCGTCATTCCAGAATCGTTTTGCTTTCAAAGCGTCAGGAACACGAACGGTAAGCACTTCGCCGACATAGTCCTGAGACACCCCTTGTAAAAGAGAAGCTTTTAAACCA